>JAZRBK010000259.1:0-3444 GCA_045635025.1 Candidatus Scatosoma sp. | reverse complement strand
CGTGGGGCGTATTGTTGACTCCTACTGACTATTTGTCTTATGTTTCCGCATTTACCCATGCGGAATTGGGTGGAAATTGCACAGACAAAGATTGTTCCGACCTTTGGAGAGTAGAAGACGAAGCGGAAGAAAATTGGACTTATGCGGCGGCATTTGTCAACATCAAAGAATATCAATATGCACGTTCTTTCTCGGCAAGAGGGTATTTGCTTGTCAATTACACAACGGGCGAGGGCTACGTCTATACGCCATATATGGAAGAAAACAACTCTAGAAGTATTTATGAAGTAGCAACGGCGGCGTATAAAGATGCGGAAAATCCTTACTATGCAAAGAACGAAACTATTCTCGGTTACGTAAATAATGTTGCAGACATTACGATTGGTGCAGGCTTTGCGGTTTCTAAGAATGTGGACAGCGTAGGCGCATATACGGTAAGCGGCTCCGCTTCTGGTACGACAATTACTATAACGGTCGATAAAGAACTTGGCGCGGCGCTTGTCAATGGCGAGCGTGTTGCCAGCGGTAGATATACGTCCATTTTGTTGGACGGTGAATTCTATTCTGTAAGCGTTTCTTATGTAGCTGCCAATGGAACAACAACGATTACGTTGAGCTTTGATGGAGCGTTGGAAGAATACCTTGGCAGCAACTTGTTCTATCAAGCGGCAGACGAAACGTTGGCGGCTTTCTTGAATGATTTTGCGGAAAGAAATCTTCGCTATAACGAAAATTCTAATGGTTATTTCCCTGTTTCCGGCGGTACGGGTTTTGCCAAAAACTGGGAAGCAATGGGGCTTATGTGGCATAATGCGACGGCGGACGTATATAGCGATAAAGTAAATCAACAGAATATTTATGCTTATTTGGAAAGCATTACGCAAGACGGTCTTGGTATGATTTACAATACGCATAACGGTCGTGAATCTTCTGTTTATGAAATAGCAGGTGATGCAGGGCTTCCGCAGGGGTGGCCTTTCCCCAGTTGGTATAATTCTACCAATACGGCAAATTCTCACGCTGATGCAAATCTCGGCGCAACAGCGTTTGAGTTTAACGGCATTACTCCTCAGCATACTTGGCAGTATAAGAAGTGGGTAGTAGAAGGCGGTACGTTTGCGGTTGATTCAAATGAATATTCAACAAACGTTTCCACGGGCGACGGTTATGCTGAATTTGCTACGGGTTCGTTGCAGACAGATGAAGTGTTCCGTTTTTATCGTTCGGATATTGCCGAGCTGACGAGAGCGGGTGGTATCATGAGCGTATATTCGCCGTTTATCGAGCTTGCTCTTGATTTTAATGCGACGAATTTGGAAGATTATTACCTTATTTGGAAAACGAAGGCAGGCGGTGACACGTGGTTTAGCGCAGCACATAACGAGTTTGCAACCACAAACAATCATAATTTTGCTATCTATTCCGACAGATGCTATTTGGAAATGTATCATAATGAAAATTGGGATAATCAAATCATCACGGCAATCGGTTTGGAATTTAGGCCGAAGAGCGGTACGGCACTTACACTTGCAGGTCAAATCGATTATATTCGGTGTCAGTATGATACTAGACAGTCAAATGCAACGTTGCAGTGGCTGTTGGCGTTCTCTAATTATATCAAATATACCAATAATACGGTGGCTTTGGAAGCGTTGATGCCCAAGGCGAGAAACGCTATGCTTTTCTTGACGCATACTTTGAAAGGGGAAAGAGGGCTTTTAGACATTTCCTATTTATATGGTCATAATGGGATCGGTATGTATAAGAAAGCGGACGGTACGTACAATTATGATACTGTAAACGGTGTTGGAAACGGTTATTGGGATTTGATTGCTCCGTCAAAAGAGTCCTTAGAGTCGAATATTTATTTCTATCAAGTTTTGCTTGCTATGGCGGATTTAGAACAGAGAGTTGTGGATTCTGGTTTGACGATTTCTGAAACCTCGTCTATCCGTAACAGAACGCTCGGTGGAGCGGACGTCAGCTATAACTATACGGCAGAGAGCTTGTCAGCGCTCGCGGCAACGGTTAAGTCGAATATGGAAAAGGAAATCAATCCTGTTCTTCAATCTGATGGTACGTATGTTAACGACGGCGGTTTCTGGTGTTCTGCAACGGGGCGTTTCGCCGCAGGTATCAACGAAGAAACAGGCGCAATTGCGGACTATGGTTACGTTTACTGGAACTTAGAAGCGATTTGCGCTGGTATCGGTACGGACACACAACAGCTTTCTATCATGCAATGGATTGACGGTCAGAGAACAGTATCTGGCGATACCTCGACGGGAAGCGATATTTATTTCTATGAGTTTGCCCCTCGGTTCAATACGAAGGATTGTTATGAGAATTTTTCCGCATTTGCTTATGATAATGTCAACGGTTTGATGGAATCGTGCGGAACGTGTTGGTCGAAACAGTTGCAAAACGGCGGTGCTGCTATTGCGTGGACGTATTATGACCTTGTGGCAAGAGCGAAAGTTTTTGGGGTGGAGAACGCTTATGAACGTTTGAAAGAAATACAGGCTTGGTATGTAAAAGTGCAAGCGGCGGGTGGTAGCGGTTATCAGTTCTATTCCGCATATTATGATGCGCTTGCAAAAGAAGCAAATGCTACGGAGAAAAAATGGTCTTGGTCTGATTTTAAATATGTTACTACCATTGTTGATAAAGACGCATATGGTATATACAATTTACAGCAAGCACAGGCAAAGGACTCGGCAGGCAATGTAATCTACAATAAAGGTGCTGGCGCAATCGGTTTGGATGCAGAGTTTATTGAAAGTATCACGTTTATCAAAGCGCTTCCTGATATGTTCTTCGGTATGGAATCAGAAAGCTATAATTCGATAACGTTTACGAACAATATTCCTTCTGCTTTGACGATTTTCCAAATCGAAAACATGAAGTTTGGCGATTGCGTATATAGCTTGCGCGGAACGAAAGACAGTTTGCAGATTTTCAATGTAACGGGCACGGTAAGCGGTACGGTTACGCTGAAATTTGCAGAGCCTACGACGAACTATAAGGTTTATATGAACGAAGTGGAAATAAGCGATTATACCGTCGAAAACGGCATGATTTGCGTAACGGTAGACTTTGGTAATGTTTGTGTTAAAGTGAAATAAGGAGGAGTTCCATGAAAAAGATATATGAAAACGTAGAATTGGAATTAGTTTTTTTTGCGGCGGAGGATATTGTAAGAACTTCTCAAAACGATAATACGGCGGAGATGCCAGATTTCCCTGAAATGTTTGGTTGAGCTTTAAAGGCTTTATCACAAGTTAGAGTAATAAGCAGCTATCTACCTTATGAGGGTAGATAGCTGTTCTATAATGAGACTTTTTATGATATAAATGTTTTGCCGATTATGAAAAACAGTATAAGGAAGAAACGGCATTCGATTGTACCGTCTTTGGTTAATCGTTAATACTTTTGCTTGGTAAG
>JAZRBK010000258.1:0-1708 GCA_045635025.1 Candidatus Scatosoma sp. | reverse complement strand
AAGCTTGATAAGCGTGTTATTCAAAATCAGCCCTTGGGCTTCCATGATTACAATAATTTACAAATGAATGCGTTTGCAGTAGTGTCGGATAGTGGTACGTTGCCCGAAGAAAGCTCCTTCTTTACGAGCATTGGTAAACCCTTCCCTGCGGTTTGCATTCGTACTTCTACGGAACGCCCCGAGGCGCTTGATAAGGCGTGCTTCGTCCTTGCGGGTATTGATGAAAAGCACCTTTTGCAAGCGGTGGAAACGGCGGTGGATTTGACAAATGATGGAAACCACGGCATTCCTGTACCCGATTACGTGGAAGAAAACGTTTCGACGAAGGTTGTGAAGATAATCCAAAGCTACACTGGTGTTGTGGATAAAATGGTTTGGAGAAAATTCTAATAAATACAATCAGATGGGGGCAGGTACGTGACGAATACGGAAAAGTTCTTTGTTGAGTGCGTAAAAAAGGGAATCAAAGACGAGAAAATTGAGTCTATCCCCGACGAGCTTGACTATAAACAATTTTATAATCTTTGCACATCGCATTCGATGAGTGTGGTCGTATTCAAAGCGTTGGAAAAAGTGAAGGACAAGCTCCTTCCGCAGTTTTTAACTGCCTTGCAACGCTCCGTGCACCGTCACGTGATGTTGGATGTGCAAAGCGAGTACGATATCAATACGGTGTTGGCGGCGTTTGAGGAACACGGCTTGAAGTATATGCCTCTCAAAGGCTATCACTTAAAAAAGCTGTATCCGTCCACCGATATGCGCTATGCGTCCGATTGCGACGTGCTTATCGACGTCGCACAATTAAAAGAAGTTCGTGCGCTTGTGGATGAGCTTGGGCTTGCGACAAAGCGCCATGATGAGCATCACGATATCGTTTACTATCCTGAAACAAAGACGATTTTCGAGCTTCACAAAACAATTTTTGTTGGGCCGCTTGAAGAGTATTTCGGCGTAGAAAACAAAGGCTTTGAAATGGCGCACGTAAAAGAGGGATATCAATACTTTTACGAGATGGACCGTGAAAGATTTTATATCTCCCTGCTTGGGCATTCGGCGTATCATTTTGCGGAAAGCGCAGGCGTTGGTATTCGCCATTTGACGGATATTTACTTGTATAGAAAAGCGTACGATTTAAACGAAGAATATCTTAATGCCGAGCTTGAAAAGTGTGGTTTATTACAGTTTAAAAATCAGTTTGAAAAAGTTTCCGCCTATTTCTTTGAAGACGAGGCGGCGGACGAGTTTACGAAAAAGCTCGCAAAGCACATTTTGGAATCGTCCTTGCTTGCGCACTCGGAATTGAAATCGGCGTCAGACGTTGCGGCGCACGCTGAAGGGGAAAGTGATAAAAAGGCGAAAAAGAAGTCCGTTTGGAGAAAAATTTTCTTGCCGACGGAGCAAATGAAATTCTTGTTTCCCGTTCTCAAAAAAGCTGTGTGGTTGTTGCCGATTTTCCACGTTGTTCGTTGGGTGCAGGTGCTGTTTACCCGTCCTAAAGCAATCGGTCAATTGAAGAAAATGAACGACGTAGAAGAAAATGACTTGGCGTATATGAAAGAAATTCGCGGTGGATTAGGCATCAATCATTTGTAAAATATCCGCTCTAAAACCGCTAATGAAAAGTGGTACAGTGGTAAAAAGACAACTAAAATAGCATAGAAAAAAGCGCGGGAGAGGCGATAAAATAAGGCGTTCCGCGCTTAATTTT
>JAZRBK010000257.1:0-1340 GCA_045635025.1 Candidatus Scatosoma sp. | reverse complement strand
TGCGAAAACCAAAGTTTTCCACAATCCGGGTTTGTCTTTTACACCATAAATTAAGTTTGTATTCTTCATTTGTGAAAATACCCCCAAAAAAAATTTTCATTGTTTCTATTATATCATATTGTTTTTATAAAAGCAACGATTTGAAAAGATTTTGTTTGTCTTTTGTGCAAAAAAAGCGGGAACCCCCGCTTTTTTCGTTTCGTTAATCTTCTAAACCTTCATTCAGCTTTGCAAGCAACGTGTCAAGGTCTTCGCCGTGTACGGCAACCGCCTCGGCAACCGTTTCGCCGTGCGCCATTGCACAACCAAAACAATGCATACCCGCCGCCATCAAAATTTCAGGCGCGTTGGGGTTAAGTTGCAAACATTCTGCAATCAAAGTATCCGCAGTAATTTTAGCCATTGTTTTATTCTCCTTTTTTATTATTTTTTGCTATTTTACTTAAAATATTTCACGCCGCTTTCGAAAATCTTCATATCGAAATTCCCCTCGACGTTTTTATAAAGATTTTCGCCGATACGTTCGCTATGCCCCATTTTACCGAGCACTCTGCCGTCGGGCGAAGTAATACCTTCAATCGCCCACATAGAGCCGTTGGGGTTGAACGGCGATACCATCGTCGCGCTACCGCTCAAATCCGCGTATTGCGTAGCGATTTGGCCGTTCTTTCTCATTTGTTCGAGCTCCGCTATTGGAGCAACGATTTTTCCCTCGCCGTGGGAAACGGGCACTTTATACGTTTCCCCAACTTTACAAGCCGAAAGCCAAGGCGAAAGCGTCGAAGCCACGCGCACGTCCACTATCGTCGATACGTGGCGGGAAATATTATTAAACGTAAGCGTAGGCGATTTTTCCGTCAATTCCTTAACGTGGCCGTACGGCACGAGTCCAAGTTTGATGAGCGCTTGGAAACCGTTACAAATACCCAGCGCAAGCCCGTCGCGGTTATTTAACAGTTCTTCAAGCTGTTCCGCGATATACGGGTTACGGAAAGTCGTCGCGATAAACTTACCACTTCCGTCCGGTTCGTCGCCGCCCGAGAAACCGCCGGGGAAAGCCACGATATTCGCGTTTTTAATCGCCTTAACAATGCGTTCTACGCTCTCTTCAATGTCCTGTGCCGAGCGGTTACGAACGACTACCGTTTCCACCTCTGCACCCGCAAGAATGAACTTACGCGCGGTATCGAGTTCGCAGTTCGTACCGGGGAATACGGGAATGAATACGCGCGGTTTCGCCACTTTCGTAGAGATATTTTCATACTTCTTACCGCCCGTATAATCGCAATTTTCCGCTACGCCGTCCGCAGGAGCCGTCGTCGCGAACACCCCGTCGAGCG
>JAZRBK010000256.1:0-2195 GCA_045635025.1 Candidatus Scatosoma sp. | reverse complement strand
CGGCGTCGGTGGGCGTCAAGTACGATATTGAACGGCTGATGCGCACGTCGCATTGTGACGCTTGCCAAGGGAAGCGTTTGAAAAAGGAAGCACTCTCCGTTACGGTGGGTGGCAAAAATATTTGGGAAGCGTGCGAGCTGTCGGTGGAAGAACTGTATGCATTTATCGATGCGTTAAAGGCGGAACTCACGGACACGGAGCATATGATTGCGGATGCGATTTTGAAAGAAATCAACGCGCGGCTTGGGTTCTTGCGGAACGTAGGGTTGGAATATTTAACTCTTTCACGCACGGCGAGCACCCTTTCGGGTGGTGAAAGCCAACGCATTCGGCTTGCCACGCAAATCGGCAGTGCGCTGACGGGCGTATTGTATATTTTGGACGAGCCGAGCATCGGTTTGCATCAACGAGATAATGAAAAGCTGCTTACGTCCTTGAAAGGCTTGCGCGATTTAGGCAATACGCTCATCGTAGTGGAACACGACGAGGACACGATGCGCGCGGCGGACTTTATTTTGGATATCGGCCCGAGGGCGGGGATTCACGGCGGCGAAATCGTCGCGCAGGGCACGCAAGAGGACGTAATGAATTCCCCTCGTTCGATTACAGGTGATTATTTGGCTGGAAGAAGAAAAATGGACGTGTCTTCCGTGAGAAAAACTCCCGACGGGCGTTATTTGGAAGTGCGTGGCTGCAAGCAAAACAACCTGAAAAATATCAACGTAAAAATCCCTGTGGGGCTGATGACGGCGATTACGGGCGTTTCTGGCAGTGGAAAATCTAGCCTTGTGAACGAAATTATCTATCCTCGGCTGGCAAACGATTTGAACGGGGCGCGGCAGATTGACGGCAAGTACGACGAAATGCTTGGCATCGAGCATTTTGATAAGGTGATTGCGATTGATCAATCGCCCATCGGCAGAACGCCGCGTAGTAACCCTGCCACGTATACGGGCGTATTTGGGGCGATTCGCGATTTGTTTGCGATGACGCCCGACGCACAGGAGCGCGGCTATAAATCGGGCAGATTTTCCTTCAACGTTTCGGGCGGCAGGTGCGAACATTGCTTTGGCGACGGGATTATTAAAATTGAGATGCACTTCTTGCCTGATATTTTCGTTCCTTGCGAGGTTTGCGGCGGGAAACGCTATAATCGTGAAACGTTGGAGGTAAAATATAAAGGCAAGAGCATTTCCGACGTTTTGGATATGACTGTCGAGGAAGCGTGCGAATTCTTTGCGCCCGTTCCGTCTATCTACAACAAAATCAAAACCCTCAACGACGTGGGGTTGGGGTATATCAAGCTTGGACAGAGTTCCACCACCCTTTCGGGCGGCGAGGCGCAACGCGTTAAGCTTGCCACCGAACTTGCCAAGCGTTCGACGGGCAAAACGGCGTATATCTTGGACGAACCGACGACGGGTTTGCACAGCTACGACGTGGATAAGCTCATTAAAATCTTGCTTCAACTTCGTGAGGGCGGAAACACCGTAATTGTGATTGAGCATAACTTGGACGTAATTAAAACGGCGGATTATATCCTTGACCTTGGTCCCGAAGGGGGCGACGGCGGCGGTACGGTGCTTTGTGAGGGCACGCCCGAACAAGTGGCGAACGTCGAAAACAGCTATACGGGGCAATTCTTGAAAAAGATACTTTAAATAACGAAAAATGAAAAACGGGGCTACCATGTACGAGGTTAGCTCCGTTTTTTGCGTAGTTGCACCGATTTTCTTCCGCTTGCATAGGATATGTTATGCGAATTATTGGGTATAACAGAGAGGCGGTGTTGGCGTATGCAAGGACTTGGGCGTTTGCGCGCAATCCGCAGTATTACAATTTTGATAGGCTTGGCGGCGACTGTACGAATTTTGCTTCACAATGCTTGTTTCGCGGTTGCGGCGTAATGAATTTTACCCCGACCTTCGGTTGGTTTTACACATCGCTGCAAAGCCGCGCGCCTGCTTGGACGGGCGTGGAATTTTTTTACCGTTTTCACATCGGTAATCAAGCGGGAGCTATCGGTAACGGAGTAGGTCCGTTTGCTGAAGAAACTTTCCATACGCTGCTTACAGCTTTGATATCCAGAATACCTGCTATTCCGTTGAAACCTTCAACAGAAACAGGTGCGTAAGTAAGCGATGTGTCTGTCAGTTTTGCAAATTCGCGTCGGTGCATTCCCCTATCATCTTTTT
>JAZRBK010000255.1:0-1006 GCA_045635025.1 Candidatus Scatosoma sp. | reverse complement strand
ATATTAAAAAGGCGGCTAAGGACATCATCGACGGTTGCACGTTCGATAATAACCTGCCTTGTATCGCGGAAAAAGAGGTGTTCGTATTCAGAAACGTAGCGGACGAGCTCATTTCGGGGATGCAGGCAAACGGTGCGTATAAAATTACGGCAGAGCAAGCGGCGAAGCTTGCGGACGTCGTGCTCGTAGACGTGAAGAACGCTAAGACGGGTATCGTGAAAAAGACGGTTAGCCGTGATTGCGTAGGACGAGACGCAGCGGTGTTACTCGAAAAAATCGGCGTAAAGGTAGGCGACGACGTGCGTTGTATCATTTGCGAAACGAACTTCGAACACCCCTTCGTACAACACGAATTGATGATGCCGATTCTTCCTATCGTGCGCGTAAAAGACATCGATGAAGCGATTGATTTAGCGGTTAAGGCGGAGCACGGAAATCGGCACACGGCGCATATGCACTCGAAAAATATCGATAACTTAACCCGTTTTGCACGGGCGGTGGAAACGACGATTTTCGTCAAAAACGCACCCTCTTACGCAGGTATCGGGTTCGGCGGCGAAGGGCATACGACGTTCACGATAGCAGGACCTACGGGCGAGGGCTTGACGAGTGCGAGAAGCTTTACGAGATATCGCCGTTGTGTACTTAGCGAAAGTTTCAGAATTATCTAAACGGTAGCTACCGTTTTACAAAGAAAGAATAAGGAGAAAGCATCAATGGAAATTACTTCTTCCCAAGTGGAGAGCATCGTTCGCAAGATACTCGGCGAGATGGGCGGCGCGAAGTCCTCGTGCAAAGGTTCTATCCCCAAGACCGCGGAAGTGGCTATGCTCACCGCACAGAAAAAGATTGAAGTGAAAGAGTATCCGCTTCCCGCATTGACGGACGACGATATCCTCGTCAAAGTCGAAGGTTGCGGTGTGTGCGGTACGGACGTTCACGAATGGAAAGGCGACCCGTTCGGCATTATTCCCGTAACTCTTGGCCACGAAGGCACCGGCGAGAT
>JAZRBK010000254.1:0-6642 GCA_045635025.1 Candidatus Scatosoma sp. | reverse complement strand
CCGCCGCAGCCGCTTTCACGGGCGTAGCCGCCGTCGGTTTTTTCGGCGTGGGCGGCGTATTATTCTCGTCGAAATACGCGTCGCCCCCCGTCAAGTTATCGTCGGGCGGAACGTCCATTTCAGGCGGTACGTCTATCTGCGCAACCTCTTCCGTTTGCACGGGGGAATGCGCGGGAGAGAACACGGGCAGTTTCTCCGTTTTTTGCGGAGGTTCTTCATTCATCTCAACCCTGCCCCCGTCCTTTTGCACGAAAACGCCTTCGTCAAGCCGTTTTTCAAGCGCCGCAATACGTGTTAAAAGCGCCTCGATATCGTAGTCTTGTTTGGGCATACTTGCTTTGAGCACCGCCGTTTCGAACAGGATTCTCGGAGAAGCGGTGTATTTCAAAGTTTGTTCCACTTCCGCAAAAATCTCGGTTGCGCGAAGGAGCGCGTGTCCGTCCGTTTGTTTAGCAACGCCCATTACGACCGCATACGTTTCATTAGGCAATGCAAGGATTTTTTGTCCGTCGCGGCAGGTTTTCGCTACCGCACAGGCGTTGAGAAAGTTCATAATATCTTTCACGAGCACACCCACGCTCTTGCCCGCCGCCAAGAAGTTTTCCGCACGTTCGAACGCCTTGCCCGTCTCGCCTAAAAGTACCGCTTCGCAAAACGCGCCAACCGCCGTGAAATCCGCGCTGCCGAGCACCGCCGTTACGTCGTCGTAGGTAAGCGTTCCGCCCGCGTAGGATACGCAGGTATCCGCAAGCGAGAGCATATCCCGAACGCTCCCCGCACCCGCGCGCGCGATAGCGGCTACCGCCTCTTCTTCGTATTTCTTTCCAATACTATCGAGCACGTATTTGAGCCGTTCTTCCAAATCCGCTTGGGGAATGAGCTTAAAATCAAAGCGCATACAGCGAGATAAAATGGTGGCAGGAATCTTCGCGGACTCCGTAGTTGCGAGAATGAAAACAGCGTGTGCGGGAGGCTCTTCGAGGGTTTTCAAAAGCGCGTTAAACGCGCCCGTCGAGAGCATGTGCACCTCGTCGATGATGTATACTTTATATCTGCCACCCACGGGGGGATATTGCACTTTTTCCCGCAAATCCCGCATTTCGTCCACGCCGTTATTCGACGCGGCGTCGATTTCGGAAATATCCAAATTGGACGGATCGGCGAGCGCCTTACACGCGGCGCATTTTCCACAAGGCGAACCGTCTTTCGGCGTTTCGCAGTTGATTGCTTGCGCGAAGATTTTCGCTATACTCGTTTTCCCCGTACCGCGCGGACCGCAAAAAAGGTACGCGTGTCCGATACGTCCCGTCGCAAGTTGATTTTTCAGTACCGTTACGATATGTTCCTGCCGTACGACGTCGTTCAAACTCGTCGGGCGGAATGCACGGTATAATGCGAGATACGCCATTTTTTCTTTCTCCTTAGCCTTTTATCCTTACTTTCTCTTACTTTCTCTTGCTCTTCTTTTACTTTTCTTTTACTTTTCTTTTACTTTCTCATACGCAGAATCGAACTTTGAATCGATTACTTGCCCAAGCTATTCCTTGCATTTCGCTTTTTATTTTTTGAGTAATTTTTGCAATTTTTTCTTACTGCGCTGAATGGCGTTATCTACGCTTTTCGCATCTTTTCCCGTAGCCTCGCAAATCTGGGCGCAAGTCATACCGTCGATATACATGACGACGATTTTGAACTCAAAATCGGACAAAATCCCGCTCATTTTACGCTTAAACTCAATTTTATCATCGCTTAAAATCACACATTCTTCGGGGTCGGGACCCGTAAAAGCCCAAAGCTCGGCAACCGATTCGGGCAAGCTGTCGTTGAGCGGTTTATGCTTCTTACTCACCGAACGCTTTAACGCGTCGATAATCTTTCTAGACACGCACAAATGCGCGAAGTTTTTGAAACTGGTTGCGTTTGCCGACGGACGGTAATCGGTAATCGCGTGATAAAGCCCAATCATACCCTCTTGGATTAAATCTTCCGTTTCCCCGCCGACAAGGAAATACCCGCGAGCGCGAGCGCGCACGAGATTTGCATAGCGTAACAAAAGCTCTTCCGTAGCCTGTTTATCCCCTGCCTGAGAACGCTCTACAAGTTCTTCGTCCGTTATCCGTCTCGCCATTTTATTCTTCCACCTTACGTATTTTGATACACCGTTTGCGTTCGTGTGCGTGCGCTCGCACGCCGTTTGCGCTCGCAAACCCCTCGCGTTAGCGCTTAATCAAGCCGCCCGCGCACCACTTCATACGCCGCTATTCCGAGCGCCACCGAAGCGTTGAGGGAATTGACTTTCCCCTGCAAGGGAATGGAGAGGGTCTTGTCGCACTTCTCTTTCGTCAGCCGTTTCACCCCGCTATCCTCGCCACCAACGACGAGCGCTACGTTACCTGAAAAATCCTGTTTGTAAATATCTTCGCCGCCCGCTTCTAAGGCGTATACCCAATACCCCTTTGCTTGCAGCATTTCCACCGCTTGATTGAGATTGGATACTTTCGCCACCTTGATATGCTCCGCCGCGCCTGCGGAAATGCGAATGACACTCTCCGTTACCGACGCGCTCGCCGATTTGGGGATAACTACTCCGTCTGCTCCCGCACATTCGGCTACACGCAAAATACTGCCGAGATTATGTACGTCCTCTATCCCGTCGCAAAGCACTACAAACCCGCCTTTTTCACTCTTCTTCTCCGCGATAATATCCTCTAAATCGTAATATTCATATTCGGTGGTGAACGCTATTACCCCTTGATGCCGGCGGGTAATGCTCTCTTTATCCAGCGCCCGTTTATCCACGAATTGCACGCGGATATTCTTCTTGCGGGCTTCCGCAAAAATCATTCCGAGCGAACCTTGCGCTCCCTTTTCGATTAAGATTTTGTCTATGTTTTTGCCCGTTTTCAAAAGTTCAATAACGGCGTTTCTGCCTTCCGTTTTCATTGTTCTTCGCTCCTTGCTTTTACGGTTTATAAGGGGTAGTAGCGGCTTGTCCTTTCAAAGTTTCGCTATCGAGCAAAGATAAAAGTTCTTCTATCCGTTCCGCTCGTCCCAATAGTTGTAAATATCCCAAAACCGCCTCAAACCCCGTTGAACGGTTATATTCCGCGGCGGTCGCGCTTTTGCTTTTCGTAGCCTTTTTCGCGTTCCTGCCCCGTCTGTAAATCTCCTCTTCCTCTTCCGTGAGCAGGGGGAGCACCTTTTCTAAAAACGCACTCTGTCCTTGTGCGGAAACGATTTTTCCCGCCGCACGTTGAAAGGAGGCGGCACTGCCCCCGCCCGAGCGAACGAGCCTTTCCCGCACCCAAAGCGAATACACCGCATCTCCTAAAAAAGCGAGATTGACGGGATTGATTTGTCTTGCTTGCGTCGGCGTGTAATGTTCCTTTTCCACCTCGCGCCTTTCTCCTTTGCGTTTTTATTTTTTCGACGGGGCTGTATATTCCGCAACAGCTTTATGGACTTGCCACGGATTTAGGCGTTCTTATCCATTCGCCGCATTTCTTACAAAAACCGTCAAAAATCGTTTGATTAGCTTCGATTAGAAATATTATACCATAACCGCGCGAAAATGACAAGCAATTCGCGCGCTCTTTTCCCGTTTCGTTTACGAAACGGAGCCTGAAAAATAACGCAGAACCCCCGCAGTGAGAGATTTGCTAAGCTCCGCTTGCCACCCGTCGCTAAGTAAAAGCTTTTCGTCCTCGGGATTAGACAGAAACCCGCACTCCACGATGATAGCGGGCGCGTCGCTGCACGAAAGCATAAAATATTCCGCCGCCATTTCCTTGCGTGCTTTCACCCGTTCTTTGGCATACAGCTCGTTGAGCTTAGCTTGCACTCCCCTTGCAAGCTTCGTACTCCCCTCGTTTTGTCCGTTATAAAAAACTTGTGCCCCACGCACCGAACGGGTGGGGTAGAGATTTTGATGCACGGAAATTACGAGCGCAGGTTTTTCCTCTTGCACGATTTGTTTCCTGCGCTCCATATCCCGTTTTTTAAACCCTTTCGTCGCCGCGTCGTACAGTCCGCCCTCCGTTTTCCGCGTGAGCACGACTTCGAACCCAACCTCTTCAAGCGCAGTTTTGAGCTTTCGCGTTATCGCGAGATTGATATCGCTCTCTTTTACACCCGTCGTTTTGCCCGTTACGCCACCGTCCACACCGCCGTGCCCTGCATCGAGCACGATTTTCATTCCCGCGTCCGCTGCCGAAAACACCGCTTGCGGAGCGCGCAAAGTACGAATACACAATCCTACCGCCGCGACGAACGCGACGAACACCGCTATACACGATATAAAAACACGCTTTCTCATACCGTTATTGTATGCGCGTAAAAACGGAAATATAACCCTACCTCGCCCTATCCCCTTTTTCCGCTCAACGCATACCTGCCCCGTCCTTTTTATAAAAATACGGGCAGTTTACGGCAAGAATACTGCAACTCTTTTGCAAAAACTTTTTCAAAAACTTTTTCAAAAAATCTCTTGCAGAACTTTTTGCGGATTGTTTATAAAAACTTTAACTGCGTTCCCTCCAAACGGCAACGGTAATCCATTTCAGAGGGAGAAAAACGCTTATCCTCTTGCGGTCTTGGCAATAATGGCAGAACAGGTTTTACCGTGCTTTCCCGTTTTTCATTGTCTCCCTGCCTTTCGTTATTCCCTTGCTTTACGGCGGTTTGTTTTTCGGTATTCTTCGGAGTTTCCGCAGATACGTTTTGCGCGGATTGTAAGCTCGGCAAAGTTTCTATGGTCTGTAACACCGCGCGTTCGTTTGCCTCGCGCAGCCAATCGGCGTAAATCTCCCAAGCGCGGTCGGTTACGATACGCGAAACGCCCGCCTCGACGAGTTTTCTAAACTCCGCGCCCGTTTCCACGCCGACGACTTCCAACGCGCAACCACCCGTCAAATCCATACGCACCCGCTCGCAGCCCGCAAAGTTGGGAACGCTTAAATATTTCACCCGCGTCTCGCTACAAATCCGCGCCACCCGCGCAAGCACGGTGGGCGAAAAAGATTTTTGCACGCAAACTTTCAAATCCGCACGCTTCGCCGCCCGACGCACCTTTTTAATTTCCCGCCGTATCTCGCCGTACCTACAACAATCCAAATGCGAATGGGTGAGCACAAGCGTAACCTCCTTTGCGTTACGCTTTACCGCTTCTCTCGCTTCAAACGCTTTGACTTTAACCAGCGTTTCTCCCGTTCCGCCGACTACGCAGTCGAGCTTTACACCGCTCCCCGCAAGATACGCAGCTGCCTGCGAGAGTTTAGACAGCGGTAGCTTAACCGCCGCCTGACGAAGCCGAATAGCCCGTTCGCAAGCGCGTTGTACGTCCTCGCCGCCCATCAGCGTCCCCTCGCTCCGTGCGATTGCCGCCGTTACCTCGCCGAGCTTTTTACGTTTTTTATACGTGCGGTATTCCTCGGCGTCGGCGTGGGTCAAAAACACACCCGAAACGGGTTTCGCCACGGGCACGGAGGTTCCGTTTTGCTTTTCAAAACTTGCCGATTTCTCCTCTTTGGTAGGAATTGTTTTGTTTTCCATTTTTTGTTGTTCCATAGCTAAATTATGCGACAAAGGAAACGCGTTTATTCCAATTTCAGGCAATTTATGACACTAACTTTCCCCTATAATGAACGTATGAAAACGCTTTCTTTTTTAGACAATTTACTCACGCCCTCCCCCCTAATCGGGATTTTATGGCTAACTTTACTGTTTATTCTCTGTTTTTTAGGTATCCACGTAGCCAAGCTTGCACGCATTGGCAAGCGCCACCTAAAAGACGATAACAAAAAACCGCAAGAAAAAAGCGGGGAGAACCTTTCGTCCTCTCCGCAAAAAACGGCTACGCAACCGACCTCTTCCGCTCCGTCGAACACACCGCCAAACTCGGCAGAACCCGTCTATTATATCGTCGAGCGCAAACGGCGCACCAAATCAAGTTTTAGCGAGCCTAAGCAAATCAAGTTCAAATAATTAAAAGCGGGCGGCTTTTACTGCTTGTCTTTATACCTCGACGAGCTCGCCCGTTACGTCGTTAAACTTTTGCAAGTTTCCGCCGTCCGTCCAAAGGCGTTCCAAATGGTAAAAAAGGCGGGTTTCATCGTTGAAAATATGCACGATAACGCCGCCGTAATCGATGACTGCCCAACGCCCGTCGCGCACACCCTCCGTACGGGTCGGCACGAGTCCAAGCTCCTTTTCCACGAGTTCTTCCACTCTTTCGCCCATCGCGCGGATTTGCGGAGCGTTACTACCGCTCGCAATTACGAAATAATCGCACAAATCCGTCTTTTCACGAACGTACAGGGTAATAATGTCTTTCCCGCGTTTATCCGCCAGCGCCTTACATACCGCTATTGCCAAATCTTTACTCGTCGTTTCCATATCTTTCTCTCCTTTCTCTTTCCTTTCTCTGTTGATTTTTATGATTTTTCTTTATAATCTTTATAATATTCGTATTTATAATATTCGTACGCCCGCAAGGTTAGCGGGTATATTTTTTGTCCTTTTTCTTGCAGATATCTAATCGTTTCCGCGAGCGCTGTTTTCAAACATTCGTCCAAACCGCCCTCGCCCGCACCTACAAAAAACAAATCCCTTAACCGTTCTACACCCTCGTAAGAACGTTCTTCT
>JAZRBK010000253.1:0-1040 GCA_045635025.1 Candidatus Scatosoma sp. | reverse complement strand
AATAAAGTATGTCGATTCCATAAATTTTCCGCGTGTTTTTCTGTTTGATTAGGCGATAATTCCTTGTGGAATACGTCTATCGGCTTTAAGTTTTCAAAATCTTTATGACAAATAAATTTCCCTTGCATATTCCACCTGCTTGCATTAAGTAATCAGCCTAACAAGGTTTTCAAAATTACCTGCGCATATACACGCGCTATAAAATCGTTAGGGTGATTGATATTATTCCCTGTCATATCTCGATAACGTTTCCCCGTCGCTAAAATATCCCAATGAACCTGCGTCATATCGGCAACTGCCACAAAAGGATATTCTTTTTCAAGTTCGTACAGTTTTTCGGCAAACAACGGTTGATTTTTGAGCCAGTCCGTTTCTACATTTGGAAGCATCGGTGCAACCAAAACCACTTCGCCGTCAGGGTTAAATTTCTTAAAGCGGCATACCATGTCCGCAATCATTTGCTTATATTGGTCTAATGGAGTTCCCCTATCGTTCATTCCATAGCCCAAAATCATTAAATCTGCTTTTTCAGCCAAAACTCTTTCGTCAAAAGCATTTAAGCCGTTGACCGTCGCCCAACCGCCAACCGCTACGTTTCGTACTCCCACTGTTGCCTCATAAATATTTTGCAATTTCTTCTGAATCATTACAGGGAACGAATCAGCATACGGAGGAACATTACCACCTAAATCCGTACCACTGGAATTACACCCCGTCGTAATGCTGTCCCCATAAAAAACAACGTTCAAGCGTTTCTCTTTTGACAAGAATTTTATCGCATTTGGGAAACGCTCACCCTTTCCTTGCGGAACTTTACCAGCCCATTTATCATCGTGCGTATAGGTAATCGCAAACTGCTTTTTGGTGTACGTATCTGTTTCGCCATAGGTCATATATTCCCTGCCTGCTACATAGTCAGGACAACGGGATTTTTCCACAGCAATTTCATACTGACCTGGAATAGCTGCATAAATATCCTCAAAATTTGCATATGGCATACTGCCGCCCTGCAAACGTTTGATGGCGTTCCCTTCTAAAAC
>JAZRBK010000252.1:0-9354 GCA_045635025.1 Candidatus Scatosoma sp. | reverse complement strand
CGCTTGGCGAAGGGATTGGCGGCGAAGATTTGAACGTTTGGCTTGGCAATATTCCCTATACGGCGGCTGCGGACGATAAAGATAAGACGGTTAAGGAAAATCTCCTTAAAATCCTCAATGAAAAATACGGAATGGACGAGTCCGATTTCCTGTGTGCAGAGCTCTGTGTCGTGCCTGCGTTTAAGGCGAAAGATATCGGTTTCGACCGCGGGCTCATCGGTGCGTACGGGCACGACGACCGCGTATGCTCCTATCCCGCGTATACCGCGCTTTTCGACGAGCCGTCTAACGAACATACCGTAATGGTCGTGCTCGCGGATAAGGAAGAAATCGGCAGCGAGGGCGCTACGGGGCTTCAATGCGTTCTGTTTAGCGATTTAATCGATGCGTTAGCAAGCTCGTTCGGGGTGAGTGCGGCGCTCGTGCGTTCCAACTCGAAATGCCTTTCCGCGGACGTGAACGCGGGTTACGACCCCAATTTCCGCGACGTTTGCGAGCCGTTAAACTCTACCTACGTTTCTTGCGGAACGGGTATCACGAAGTTCACGGGGGCACGCGGTAAGGGCGGTTCGAACGACGCGGACGCAGAGTTCGTGGGCGAGCTGAGAAGAATCCTCGACGAAAACGGCGTTATTTGGCAAACGGGCGAGCTTGGTAAGGTAGACGTCGGCGGCGGCGGTACGGTAGCAAAATACGTCGCGAAAATGAATATCAGCACGATTCACGTGGGCGTACCCGTAATTTCTATGCACGCACCTTACGAAGTCGTATCCAAAGCGGACGTATACGAAACGTATCTCGCTTTCCGCGCGTTCATTAAATAAACGCAGTAAGCAAACGGCTCTCTGCCGCATATAACGGTATATAACGGTATATAATGGTATATAATGGTATAGACAACGAAAAAAAGCAGACTTTGCAAAGTCTGCTTTTTTGATTGGATTTTCAAAAAAAGCTATTTTTGATTAGGTGTTTTTCATAATAACCGAACCGACGCATTCGCTAACGTGTTCGCAAGCGTCCGCGCACGCTTCGAGTTCTTCGTAGATTTTGCGCCAAGAAACCGTTTTCAATACGTCCGTCGAGTTCTTTGTAAGCGTGCGGATAGAGGTTAAATAGAGCTTGTCGCATTCCTCTTCCACGTCGTTGAGCGCAATGACGAGTTCACGGATTTTTTTGGATTTTTTGAAGTTTTCAAACTCTGCCATAATTTGGCACAGCAAATCGCAGGATTTGACGATATTTTTCGCGAAAGCAATCGCGGGCTCGTCGATTACGTCTATATCATAGATATAGAACTTTTGCAAAACCTCTTCGATTAAGTCTACGACGTCGTCGAGGTTGTGGCTAAGCATATCCAAATCTTCTCTGTCTACGGGGGTAACGAACGCCTTTGCGAGGGCTTCGCTTAATTCGTGTTTTTTAAGGTCTGCCGCGTGCTCGATTTCGTGCATTTTTTCAAGCATCGTTTCGATTTCTTCGGGATTGTAATTTTCCAAACATTCTACCAAATAACTTGCCGCCTGCTTGGAAAGTGTGGTGCTATCCGTGAAGTTTTCAAAGTAAAACTTATCGCCTTTTGCCATTTTTATTTCTCCTTATATCTTGATTTATTATATCTTGATTTAGAATATGAATATAAACAGTTTCGTCATTAAAAATCCGACCAGACCGCAACCGGGAAAGGTCAAAATCCAAGTCATTACCATTTCTTTTACGACGCGGAAGTTAATCGCGGACACTCTCTTCACCGCTCCAACGCCCATAATCGAGGTGGTTTTTACGTGCGTAGTAGATACGGGCAAACTAAGCACCGAACAAAACAGCAAAGAACTTGCCGCCGCGATATCCGCCGAGAAGCCTTGATACTTTTCCAGCTTTACCATATCCATACCGACCGACTTGATAATCTTTTTCCCGCCGATAGCCGTACCCGCCGCCATAATTACCGAGCAGACAATCATCAGCCAAATGGGGATATTTATATCCGCAGGGAGGGATTGTCCGTTGGACATATACACGCAAAGCAGGATAACGCCCATAAACTTTTGTCCGTCTTGCGCGCCGTGCATAAACGCCATACTTGCCGCGCCCGCGATTTGCGCGCCTTTGAAAAAGGGCTGTGTTTTCGGGCGGTTCATATCCCTGCAAATCCTCGTTACGAGTTTGCACACAATCCAGCCGAGCCCAAACCCGAGCACGACGGAAATCCCAATGCCGTATAAAACTTTCATCCATTCGCCGCCGTTCACGCCGCCGAGCCCGTTATGAAGCGCAATAGCGCTTCCCGTAAGCCCTGCGATAAGCGCGTGGCTTTCGCTCGTAGGAATCCCGAACGCCCAAGCAAGGGTAGCCCACAAAACGATGGCGAACAGAGCCGCGCTCAGCGCAACGATAGCCTCTTTGGAATCGCCCCCGAAATCGACCATTTTCGTAATCGTTTCCGCTACGGTAGCGTTGATAAGCGTCATTACGAACACGCCGAGGAAGTTAAAAAGCGCCGCCATTAAGATTGCGGCTTTCGGTTGCATACACCGCGTTACGACGCAGGTAGCAATCGCGTTCGGCGCGTCCGTCCAGCCGTTGACCAAAATAACGCCGAGCGTTAAAAGTACGGCAATAAGCAAGAGCGGATTCGCCGTCATTTGTCCCCAAAACTCTACAATGGACATACAGTCGTTTACTCCTTATGTTATAAGTCTGTGCATATCGTCTTTTTCTATTTTAGTATAACATATTTTTCCTTTTTTATCAAGTGTTTCACAGGTGCAAAAAAAATATGCGAATTTTGACGGATAAAAGATGAAAAAATAATGAAAACACGCTTACAAGTACTTATAAGTACTTGACAAAAACGCCCGTATGGTATACTATAATCTATAATAGGATATTGTTAGAAGCAATATGCGCTCGCGTAAGGCAAGTTAAGCGAGATAAGCGGCTCGGCAAGGGCAGAAATCGCGCAAGAACGGCAAAAAGAAACGGGCGTTGAGGAGAATAGATATGTTGCAACTTAGAAACGTAACGAAAATCTACAAAACCGCAGGTGCGGAAGTCCACGCTTTGCGCGGGGTGTCTCTCAATTTCCGTAAAAACGAGTTCGTATCCGTACTCGGTGCGAGCGGTTGCGGAAAAACGACGATGCTCAATATCATCGGCGGGTTAGACCATTATACGGACGGCGATTTGGTAATTAACGGCAAATCGACGAAAGATTACAAAGACCACGATTGGGACGTGTACAGAAACCACCGTATTGGGTTCGTTTTCCAATCGTATAACCTCATTCCTCACCAAACGGTGCTTGGGAACGTAGAAATCGCGCTCACGATAGCGGGCGTGTCCAAGGCGGAACGCCGCCGCCGCGCGGTGGAAGCGCTTGAAAAAGTAGGGCTCGGAGCAGAGCTTAAAAAACGTCCCAACCAACTCTCGGGCGGTCAAATGCAGAGGGTTGCGATAGCGCGTGCGCTCGTCAATAATCCCGAAATCTTGCTTGCCGACGAACCGACAGGTGCGCTCGATACGACGACGAGCGTGCAAATTATGGAGCTCATTCGCGAAATCGCGGGGGAACGGCTCGTCATTATGGTTACGCATAACCCTGAAATTGCAGAGCAGTATTCCTCGCGTATCGTACGGCTTCAAGACGGGCTCGTAATTGCCGATTCCAACCCGTATTCTCGGGAACAGGAAGAGGCGGACAGAGCAAAAGAACTCGCTTTGAAACAAGAACAGGAAGCGTTAAACGCGCAAGAAGCGGTTCGCGCAGAGGGAGAAGCACAAGAGGAAACGGTTAGCAAGACGGGAAAAGAGAAAAAAGCGGTAAAAGCGAAAAAGGAGAAAAAAGAGCGTTCTTCGATGTCTTTCAAGACGGCGCTCGGGCTTTCCGCGCGCAATCTTTTGACGAAGAAGGGCAGAACGGCGCTCACGTCGTTTGCAGGCAGTATCGGTATTATCAGCGTTTGTCTTGTATTGGCGCTTTCCAACGGCTTTAACGGCTACATATATAAGACGGAAGAGGATATGCTTTCCTACTATCCTTTGGAGATTACCGAAACGACGATTGATATGGCGTCGATTATGGAAGGAATGACGTCCGTTTCCGATATGCCGGATATGAGCGAGCTTGACGATAAAGTCTACGTAAACTCGTTCTTGACGAATATAGCGCAAGGTATGACCGTAACAAATAACCTTTCCGACGAATATCTCGATTATTTAGAGGCTATGGACGAGGAGTGGTATACCGCTATGGTTTACGATACGGGAGTGGATTTTTCCAATAACCTGTTCGTGGACGTAGATATGAAAGACGAGGATGCGAGTTATTCTCTTTCCACGCTTAAAGCGTATTATACCGAACTTTTAGGAAATCAAAAAGAGGAATATGCACAACTTGCACCGCTCGTGCAATACCTTGGGGCGATTTATGGCAAGCTCCCTGGAACGGCGGATGCCGACGCAGAGGGCGCGGGCGATTACGTCCTTTCCCAATACGAAGCGGCGAGCGAAAATAGCCGTTTCCCGTCTGCCTATAACGAAGCGATTCTCGTTATCGGCGGGAATAACGACATTACCGATTTGACGCTTGCTCAACTTGGGATTATGGGCGAGGAGCAATTCCTCAATCTCTTCCCTGAAACCCGCGAAAACGCAGAGGAAAACACGCAAGAAACCTATCAAACGATACCGTTCGATAAAATTATCGGTATGAAATATAAATTGCTTTACAACGATTCCGTATATACGGCAAACGACGAGTCGGCAGAATATTTGTATAGCTATACGGGTAAAAACCCCGAAAAAGCAAATACCGAGAAGGAACAGGACGGCATTGAGATTCAAATCGTCGGCGTGTACCGCTTGCAAGAAGGGCGCACGTACGGGTGCTTGAATAGCGGACTTTATTTCACCGAAGAGCTGTACGCACAGTATCTTGCAAAGAATATGCAATCTCAACTTTCCCAAGCGCTCCGCCAACAAACGGTTGTTTCTTCGCAGGTAACCGAATACGCAAGGCAGTTGCAAGAGCTTACGCCTCCGAGCGGCGGTCAACCCGTTCCCCCGTCGGCGGAATATTTAGCGAAATTGCAAGAAATGCTTACGTATTTGTCTAATCCCGACAATGCGAAATATTTCAAACGAGCGGCTAAGACACTCGATTCTTATTATATGGAAAGCGAGGCGAGCGGTGTGTCCAGATACATTCTCTACGGGGATACCGCATTGCGCGCGATTGGTGGAAAGGATACCGTAAACCATATCAAGATTTATACGGATAACTTTGAATATAAGGAATTGCTTCTTGATTACCTTGACGAGTGGAACGATACGCACGAAAAAGAAGAACAGGTACGCTATACCGATACGGTGGGTATGATGATGTCGATGATGCAAACGATTCTCAACGCCATTACCTACGTGCTCGTAGCCTTTACCTCGATTTCCCTCGTCGTGTCGTCGGTAATGATAGGGATTATCACTTACGTATCCGTCGTCGAACGCGTCAAAGAAATCGGCGTATTGCGTTCACTGGGCGCGAGAAAACGGGATATCCGTAACCTCTTCAACGCAGAAACGTTTATCATCGGTTTGTCGTCGGGACTTATCGGCGTAGGGGTAACTTACCTTTTATCCCTTGCGGTAAATGCAATTCTCGGTTTGCTTACGGGCATTTCTACCCTTGCCTCCTTGCCGTTTACGTCCGCGCTCATTATGATTGGCGTCAGCGTGTCGCTTACCCTTATCAGCGGGCTTATCCCTGCGGGGGCGGCGGCGAAGAAGGACCCTGTTATTGCTTTAAGAACGGAGTAATACGTTTTCCTTGTCTTGCCCGCATTTGAAAAGGGCGGCGGGAAATATATCCACTCAATCGAATAAAAAATCGGTTTCGGAAAACGGAGCCGATTTTTCTATGCAAGAAAGGGGGTATAAAAGAGAAAAAGGGGGAACATACTGTTTTCAGGAGGATAGATTATGCGTATTGCCAATATTATTGCTTATATTTTGGTTATCGTCGGCGCGGTGAATTGGGGCTTGTTCGGTTTCTTTAACCTCAACCTCGTTTCCACCGTCTTTTCGGGCGCAAGAACGGTCGGCTCTATCATCGTGTATACGTTGATTGCGCTTTCCGCGCTTTGGCTCATTCTTTCGCCGATGATTACGAACGGCGTTTTGTGGCTGAAAAGCAGACGTGCGGAGTAATCGAAACGTTTGAAAACGTCGTCTGCCTACGGCGAAACACACAAAAAAGCGGACTTTCTCTTATCGGGAATCGTCCGTTTTTTTTCGTAAAGGATTGACATTTTTATTTCCGCATAGTATAATAAAGATACGAGAATTATTTTTTCGGGGAACTCCCCGAGGAGGAGTACGTTATGACGAATTTATTACTGCTTGGCACGGGCGGAATCGTCGGTATTATCGTCGGCGCGGTCGTTTTGCTGCTTACAATCATCGTGATTGCGTGGTGGATTGGTACGCGCAACGGTTTCGTTCGCTTGAAGAACAAAGTGGAAGAAGCTTGGGCTACGATTGACGTTTATCTGAAAAAGAGATACGATTTAATTCCCAACCTCGTAGAAACGGTAAAGGGCTACGCAAATCACGAAAGCGAAACGCTCAAAGAGGTAGTGGCGGCGCGTAGCGCGGCTATGCTTGCAAAAACGCCCGACGAAAAGACGGTAGCGGAAAACGGGCTTGCCAATTCCTTGCGAACCCTGTTTACGGCGGTAGCGGAAAACTACCCGCAGCTCAAAGCGAACAGCAACTTCCTCGATTTACAAAACCAACTCAAAACGTTGGAAAGCGAAATCGAGCGTTCCCGCCGTTATTACAACGGCGTAGTAAAGGCGTTTAATACCAAGCTTGAAGTATTCCCCGCGAATATCGTCGGGAGAGGTATGGGCGAAGAGTATCAAAAGCGTTCTTATTTCGAGCTTACGAACGCGCAAGAACGCGAAAACGTACAAGTGCGTTTTTAACGGTTATGGCGGGATATTCTAAAAACGGAAAGTTTACGGGTGGGAAAAGCAAAAGAGGTTTGCTTTTCCTGCTCCTTTTCGCGTGCGTATGTTTCGTTTTTCTTGGGTGTTTTTCTATGCAGGAGCGGGGCAGGTACGCGTTGAAAGCGGAAGCGTACAGCGGCGACGTTATGCGGATTGACGAATACGTGGTGCTTGCCGACGTGCAGTCGGACAGAAGCGTACGTATGCAAGAAAAGGTCGTTATGACGGCGTTGCAGGCGGGTAGAACGTTCACTCGTTATTTGCCGTTGGAGGGGGATAAATATTCTCAAATCGAGGCAAGCTGCGTAGGCGTGGACGGCTTTTCCTATTCGGTAGAAGTGGACGGGGAAAGCGATTATCTTTGTATCGATTGTAAACTGCCCGAAAAAATCGGGAGCGGCGAAACGCGCGTGTTCGAGTTTTCTTACGTAATGCAAATCGGCGCGGACGATGTCAAAAACGGTATGCGTTTGGATATTATCGGTTATGGTTGGAGTGTTCCGCTCCACGGGGTACGGGCGGAAATCACGTTCCCTGCGCCGCTTAGCGAAAACGGTTACGTGCTCTACTCGGGCGGTTACGGCTCGCAAGGCAACGAGGCAGGGGTGCAATATAGCCTTTCGCCCGACGGCAAAACGCTTTCCTTATTTGCAGACGAGCTTTCTTTGCAATACAACGGCGTTTACGGCGAGCGAATGGCAGAGGGCGTAACAGTAGAGTTTACTCTCCCCGACGGAGCGTTGGCGTCCTATTCCAAAACGCGCTTATTTACGGGCAATCTTTGGAAAATCGGCGTGGGGGCGCTCGCAGGGTTAGTGCTTGTGTTTGCCGTTCGCGTTTTGACGAAGAAGAAGCGGGAAATTGTGCCTATCGTCAACGTGAGTGCACCCGACGGTGCAGACCCGCTTTGGATGGGGAAACTTTTAGACGGGGTCGTGGATAAAGAGGATATTACCTCTATGCTCTATTATTTCGCGGACAAAGGCTATTTGATGATTTGTTTAGAGGACGAGGAAAATCCCACCCTCGTGCGGAAAGTCGTAAACCTCCCCGAAAACGCGCCCGTCTATCAAAAAACCTTGTTCGAGGGACTTTTCAAGAAAGGGGAAAGCGTGCGCGTTTCCGCGCTGAAAAACAGTTTCTATCAATACGTGGAAAAGGCGACGAAACAAGTTCCGCCCGTAAATATGTACGAGAAAAAGTCTGTTTTTGGGTACTTGGTTAGCGGCGTTGTAAGCGTTTTATTTGCGTTTTTGAGTTATTTCCTGCTTAGCGGCAGCGTTGGCGGCGGGTACCGTTCGTTTATCGGGTTCGTATACTTTTTCCCCGCGCTCGCTTTGCTCGCCGTTGGGTATATCCGCGAAAATTACCGCTATAAATGGAAGAGGGGAATGCACCTTGCTACTTGGGGGATAGAGTTTGTCGTGGCGGGCTTGTTCGCGTTAGCCGCTACCTTTCTTTTCGGCGAACACTTCTCCACGGAGTACGAAAGACTTTTCATTTCTTTATGCGCGTTCTCGATGCTTTTCCTTTCGCACGGAATTGTGTCGCGAACGGAAAAATATGTGCGGCAACTTGGGGAAATCCTCGGCTTTAAGGACTTTATCACCGTAACCGAAGAGGATAAAATTAAGGTGATGTTAGAGGAAAATCCTCAGCTCTACTATCACGTTTTGCCCTACGCACAAGTGCTCGGCGTAACGGACGAGTGGGAAGAAAAGTTCAAAAATATCGTAATCCCGCCCCCGAATTGGTACGTCGGTTCGCGTATGACCGTATTCGATTATCTGCTTTTGAACCGTTGTATGGCGCTTTCTATGCGGATTGCAATGACGCGGCCGCAAGCACAAGGCGGTTCGTTCGCAGGCAGGAGCGGCGGCGGTGGCGGGTTCGGCGGTTTTGGAGGCGGCGGACACGGCGGCGGTGGCGGCGGTTGGAGATAATACCGCACCCTTAAAATAAAACGAACGGATAGGAAGTTCGTTACAACAATAAAACAAGAACCGCGCAAGGCGTTATGCCTTGCGCGGTTACGTTACCGATAGGAGTTTTTACAAGAACTTTTACAGGAACTTATAAGACGGCTCTTCCCCTAAAAGGGTGCAAATCTTAAAGGGATTTTGTGAGCGAGGGGTCGGTTAAGACGGGGGAGTTTTTCGCGAACCGTTTTACCGAATCCACGGCGTTTTGGCAAAGGCGTTTGCTCTTGTAATGCTCGCCGAGGGAAAGGAGCTGTCCGTTACCGTTGAGGAGCTTGAAAATATAATCGCCTTTCTTTGTTAAAGCGATACGGAAATTACCTTTTTCGATGTTCGTCTTGTGCGTTGAAATACCGTTTACCGCGCCG
>JAZRBK010000251.1:0-2574 GCA_045635025.1 Candidatus Scatosoma sp. | reverse complement strand
CGTTTTGCACGGTGCTTCTTCCGTTCCCCAAGATAAGGTTGCTATCGTCAACCAATTCGGCGGACATATGCCCGACGCTATCGGTATTCCCGAATCCGAACTGAAAAAAGCGGCGCAAATGGCGGTTTGCAAAATCAATATCGACTCCGACCTTCGCGTAGCGTTCACGGCGGCGATTAGAAAGCATTTTAGCGATTTCCCTAGCCACTTCGACCCCCGTCAATACCTTGGCGACGCGCGTACGATGATGAAAGAAATGGTAAAACATAAGATTGTCAACGTGCTCGGTTCGGCAGGCAAAGCGTTCTAAGCTCTTTATAAAGATTGTAAGAAAAAAGGATAACGAAAAAACAATTCGTTATCCTTTTTTGTTTAGGAGAGAGTTTTATCGCGTGCATTTTTTGCAGCCTGTTAAGCCCTGTTCCATTGCCCTGTTTATGGAGGAAAGAGAAGCGTTTTCCCCTGCACAGGCTTTTGAATAATGGTATCTTTTTCCCGTTGGGGTTACGTATACGTAGTCGCCCTTATCTTCTACTTCGATAGTGGTGGGACTTTTTGGGGGTGCGTAGTAGGAATGGTAAGAGTTGGAAGAAGTATAGGAATCGTTGCATTCGAGAACCCCGCTAAGAATATAGCCGGTAACCGTCAACGTGGATAAAATGCAAGCCCAAGCCCAGAACGTGTCTTTTTTCATACTTTCTCCTTAAAAACAAAAAAGTGCGCCTACCGAAGTTGACGCACAAAAACGCAAACTCCCATAGTCGCCAAACCAATTTCAAGCCAGTAAGGATAGCCATACTAAAAACCTGATGGAATTTGCATTTTGTCAGATTCATTGATTTTTAGTATGCTTAAAAGAAGTATAATATATTTCTAAAAAGAAAATATCCCTACTTTTGCTTGTTATGAAATTGATTTGGCATATTTAGTATAACACAGAAAAAAAGTTTTATCAAGTAATTTTTATATTTAATAAGGGATTTCCTGAAAATCCTTATAAGGCGTAGCGAGGGAAAGCTATGCTTTTTTCGTATGAAAAGCAGGGTAAGCACGCAAACTAACGGCAAAGATTGCTAAAACAAGGAGCGTTTTCATGGCGGAAAGCATAGCGAAAAAGGAAGCGAAACCAAAGAAAAAAAGAAGCGGATTTTTGAAAGGCGCGGCAACGATAGCGGCGGGGGGATTTTTAGCGAAGCTTATCGGCGCGCTATACCGTATTCCGCTAACCAATCTAATCGGTGGGCACGGGATAGGGCTATACCAAATGGTGTACCCCACCTATTGCCTGCTTTTGACCGTTTCCGCAACGGGAATCCCCTCGTCGATAGCCAAGCTCACGGCAGAGCGTATCGGCAAAGGACAATCGAGCGCGCCCGTATTCAAAACGGCTATGCGCCTATTTTTGCTTATCGGGCTTTTTGGAAGTATTTTAATGGCTATCGTCGCGCCCTTTTTATCCCGCGCACAGGGCAGCCCCGAAATCACGGGGGGATATTACGCGCTCGCGCCTGCCGTGTTGCTCGTGTCCGCAATCTCCGTCTTTCGCGGTTGGTTTCAGGGCAAAAACGATATGCTCCCCACCGCCCTTTCCGAAGTTTGCGAACAGCTCGTCAAAGTGGCGTTCGGCTTAATATTCGCGTACCTGTATAGGGGGAATACCGTCAAAGCCGTCGTGTTTTTGCTCCTTGCCGTATCCATTTCCGAGCTTTTTGCACTATTTTTAACGTTCACGCTCTACCGCCGTGCAAAAGACGGGGAAAAAACGGAAAACGAGGGGTGCAGGGTTGCGGCGAAAGCCATTTTGCGGTTGAGTATTCCTCTTACGTTCGGCGCGATTTTACTCCCCCTTTCCTCGCTTTTGGATAGCGTGCTCGCCGTGCGGCTGATGGGAAAATACGCAAGCGACGCGGTAGCCCTTTACGGGCTCTTTTCGGGCGGAGCGGTAACGATTATTAACCTGCCCGTATCCGTTTGTTACGGTATTGCCGCCGCAAGCGTTCCCGCCGTCGCGGAAGCCAAAGCTAAGGAAGAAGTGCGCGAACAAGTACTCGCAGAAAAGACAAGCCTCGCAGAAAACAACGCAAGCGAAAAAGCCGCAAGCGAAAACAATTTGGAAGAGGGGAAGGACAAAACGCCGAGCGTGCGGAAACGTATTTTTTATTCGCTGGGGATTACCGTGCTTATCGCACTCCCAAGCGCGATAGGGTTATATCTTTTCGCCGAGCCCGCCGTGCACTTAATTTACCGAAGTTTACAAGGGGAGGAGCTAAGCACGCTCGTCGCGCTTGTCAAGGCGTTCTCGATTAGCGCGCTTACGCTATCGCTCGTGCAGACGACTTCGGCGTGTTTGACGGCGCAGGGAAAACCTCGGCACGCCGCCGTGTCGATGTTAATCGCCGTGCTCGTGAAAACGGTTGCGGAGCTTTTACTGCTCAGAAATCCGAAAATCTCCGTTTTCGGATTGGTGTACGCGACAAACTTGTGTTATACGGTTGCTTTTTTTATCGATTTGATATATAATTTATATATATCAAGAAAACGCGGGCGTACCCCGCGGCAAAGGAGAAAAGCAAA
>JAZRBK010000250.1:0-4397 GCA_045635025.1 Candidatus Scatosoma sp. | reverse complement strand
GCGTTCGCGACGAGCGGCGCGTTCGCGGCGGGGGAAAGGCTTGTTAGGAGGGGCGCGTTCGCGCAAGGGGGCGGGCTCGCCAAATCGGCGGGCAGGGGGACAAGCAGGGGAACGAGCAGGTATAGGAAATATACGAGCGGTAGAAGTGCAGAAAAAATAAACTTTTTCATAAACTTTATTATAGTTTCAGGAGGAGCGGACGTTTTTGTCCAAATTACACGCATTATGAGAAATATTGTAGAAAAACTCCGCGCTATCGAGTTGGAAGTACTTCGCCGTAAAAGTCAGGATTTCCTTGCTTTGTATAACTCGGGCGAAATCGTTCATAAAAAACAGGTCGCTTTCCATAAATGCTTGAAACGTAACCGTTGGGTCTTTGGCGGTAACCGTTCGGGAAAAACGGAATGCGGTGCGGTGGAATGCGTCTATATGGCGCGCGGCGTGCATCCCTATCGGCAAAATAAAAAAGACGTTTCCGGTTGGGTCGTTTCCCTCTCCCAACAGGTGCAACGCGACGTCGCACAAAAAAAGATTTTACATTATTTGCGGAAAGATTGGATTGATGAAATCGTGATGCTCAGCGGAAGAAAGGATTCCCCTGAGGGCGGCGTTATCGATTTTATCCGCGTTAAAAACGTCTTTGGCGGCGTTTCCGTTATCGGGTTCAAAAGCTGCGACCAAGGCAGGGAAAAGTTTCAAGGCGCTTCGCTCGATTTCGTGTGGTTCGACGAAGAACCACCGCGGGATATTTATCAGGAATGCCGTATGCGTGTGCTCGACAAAAAGGGGGATATCTTCGGAACGATGACGCCCTTGAAAGGGATTACGTTCGTGCATAGCGAGATTTTTATGAATAAGTTCCAAGACCCCGAGGTTTGGTACGAGTTTATGGAATGGGCGGATAACCCCTATCTCGACGGCGAAGAGGTCGCCATGATGGTCGGCTGTATGGACGAGCAAACGTTACAATCAAGGCGGTACGGCAGGTTTTCAAGCCGTGAAGGGCTCGTGTATCCCGAGTTCGAGGAAAGCGTGCACGTCATTGAACCGTTCGCCGTGCCCGCTGAATGGCAGGACAATATTTCCATTGACCCTGGATTGAATAATCCGCTCTCCGCGCATTGGTACGCCGTGGATTTCGACGATAACGTGTACGTCATATACGAGCATTACGAGGCGGGAAAAGATATCGATTACCACGCGAACGCGATTAAAAATATCTGCGCGAAAATCGGTTGGAAACGCGATTCACGGGGGCGGGTGAGCGCGCTTATCGACAGCGCGGCAAAGCAGAAAACGCTTGCGGGAGTAAAAAGCGTTGCAGAGCTTTTCTACGAGCGCGGAATCGTCGTGAATCCCGACGTGGAAAAGGATTTGTTTTCAGGGATTGCGCGGGTGAAAAGTTATCTCAATCAGGGAAACGGGCTACCTAATTTATACATATTCAGTAATTGCGTGCATTTGATTTCTGAACTGAAAGGGTATTATTGGGGGAGCGGGGACGTTCCGAAAAAAGTGGACGACCACAGTCTTGACGAGATGCGTTATTATTTGATGACTCGACCCAAGAAAACGGCGATTGCACCCGTTAAAACGGAAATACAAAAGGATAAGGACAAGCTCTCGCGGAGATTGAAAAAAGTAAGCTGGTCTTGATTTTTATCGGCAGTGTGTGGGCGAGGTCGAGCGGGAGCGTTGCGTAAGGGGTGTGAGGAGAACGGGTTTGAATGGAAATGAAGGAGGTCGTATGCAGGAAAAGGAAGAGGAAAAATTAAACGCTGCCCTTTTGAAAGTCGCGCTTGGGTATCAGGTGGCGGAAGTGGTGGAAGAGTTCGCGGAAGTGGATGGGGAATTGAAGCTCACCAAACGGAAACGGACGAAAAAGGACGTGCCGCCCGATTTGAAAGCGGTGCAACTCCTGCTTTCGGGAAGCGCGGAAACGGGCTTGGAAAGTTTATCCGACGAGGAATTACAAGCCGAGAAAGAACGGCTCTTGACGGCTTTGGCACAAGCGGAAGTTTCTAAGAAAACGGAACGTTTAGAAAAAACACGTGGGCAGGTATGCGATGAAATGGAAAACGTGCCGTTAGGCAAGGAGACTAAGGATAAAACGGGCGGAAACGCGTTAGCGGAAAGCAAAGGTGTGGGTAAGGCGCTGAAAGGGGCTGTGAAAGGCTCGGGAAAAGGGGCTGTGAAAAAGAAAGCGACACCGCTGAAAAAGACGGTGAAAAAGAAAAAATCGGAGGTTTGAAATGGTTTTGGATGAAGTAGGGATTTCCAAAGAGGAACAGGCGGCGGCAAAAGCGCGCGAGGACGCGAAGCTCGCCGCCGAGATTACCGCTGACTTTGAGCGGAGAAGGGAAGAGCGCAGGGCAATCGAAAGTAGTTGGCTTTTGAATATGAACTTCCTTTCGGGCAATCAGTATTGCGACGTTTCGCCGTTCGGCGGCGTTGTGGAAGAGGACAAGCAGTTTTATTGGCAGGCGCGGAGGGTCTTTAACCATATCGCTCCTACCGTTGAGGCGCGGATTGCTCGTCTTGAAAAGTTGCGCCCCGTATTGCAAGTACGCGCGTTCTCCGACGAAGAAGGGGATTTGAAAGCGGCAAAACTCGCTTCGGGCGTTTTGAAATACGTGCAGGAGCGTATAGGCTTTTTCGAAAGCGTCTCCAAGGCGACGTTATGGGCGGAAACCTGCGGAAGCGCCTTTTATAAAATCGCTTGGGACGAGAACGGGGGCAGGCAGGTCGCCGTGGACGGGGACGGAAACGCTGTGTTCGAGGGCGAGGTGCGTGCGGACGCCGTTTCGCCGTTTGAAATCTATCCCGACAGGCTGAACGCGGAAAGTGTGGAAGAGCTCGACAGTATCATCCACGCGCAAATTACCTCCGCGGCGTATATTGCCGAACGGTTCGGGGTCGAAGTGAAAGAAAGCAGTTTGGGCGAGCTTACGCTCGTGCAGTATAGCGAGCCGTCCGCTGGTAGACTGCCGATGGAAAGTTTGGGAATGAGTACGGTTACGCAAAAGGGAGGGGTGCTGCTCATCGAACGGTATACCCGTCCGAGCGGGGCGTTCCCCAAAGGAAAGCTTGAAATCGTCGCGGGCGGAAAGCTCTTGTATGCAGGTGATTTGCCCTACCGTAACGGCGAGCGAGGAGAACGCATTTTCCCGTTCGTAAAACAGGATTGTCTGCGCCTGCCCGCCGCGTTCTTCGGAATGAGCGTCATCGACCGTCTTATCCCCGTGCAACGCGCCTACAACGCCGTTCGGAATAGAAAACACGAGCTCTTTAACCGTCTTTCTATGGGCGTTTTGACTGTCGAGGACGGTTCGGTGGATACCGACGAGCTCGCGGAAGAGGGGCTCTTGCCTGGGAAAGTCCTTGTTTACCGTCAGGGCGGAAAAGCGCCCGAAATGCTCGATTGCGGGAGTGTGCCCAGCGAGTTCGCGGAAGAGGAACAATGGCTCGAAAAAGAGTTCTCCCTTATTAGCGGTGTGAGCGACCTGGCGCAAAACTCTACCCCTGGAAAAGTTACTAGCGCAACGGGATTGCAATTATTGCTCGCACAGGATAATACGCGGCTTTCCGCTACGGTGGGGAGTATGCAAAGGGCTATGAAAGAGGTCGGTCGGCATATCTTGCGGTTGTATAAACAATTTGCGGGTAGCGCGCGATTGATGACTTTGACGGGCGAAAATAAGCGTACGCAGGTCCATTATTTCAACGCCGCAGACCTCGCCGTTAACGATTTGCAGTTTGAAACGCAGGACGCCTCTACCCCCGAAGAAAAGCGCGAAACCGTTTTACGGTTGTTCGAGGCAGGGCTTCTCACCGACGACGACGGGAAAATCTCCGCCGAAAATCGGCAAAGAGTGTTAGAGGCGTTCGGGTTTGGAAGCTATGAAAACGCTCGGGATATTTCCGCGCTCCATATCGACAAGGCGGGCGAGGAAAATCTCGATTTGAAATCGGAGGACGTGGAAGTGGACGTTTACGACGAGCACGCGTTACATATTACCGAACATACGCGGTTTTTGCTCTCTTCCGAATGGAAGCGCGCGGCGCGCCGTGAGGAAATAAAAGCACGTTTCTTACGCCACATCGAAGCGCATAAACGGGCACAAGGCAAAGAATAAAAAGATCTGAAAAAGAAAAGGCGCAGGGCAGGTACGCGTTGAATCAAAACGCGTGCGGGAAGCTCTATCAAAAAACAATCAAAAAACAATAAAATCAGGAGGATTAAAATTATGGAAAAAGAGGAGAACGTTTACGTGGAAAATGCCGAAACGGAGCAGGTCGCGGTGGCGACGGGGCGCGAGGAAAGTCGGGAGGACTGCGCGCAAAAGGGCTCGGCGGTGCTCGGTAAGTTTAAGGACGTGGACGCCCTTGCAAAGGCG
>JAZRBK010000249.1:0-1802 GCA_045635025.1 Candidatus Scatosoma sp. | reverse complement strand
TAATTATCCTTATTCGTTTCGTCTTTATAATCCACGTGAAATGCACGAAATACGAGTTTCGTAAAATTAAGCGTTTTTATTTTCTTACCCGACTCGGTCGTTTCAGCAAAATAAATAGCAAGCGTAGTATTCTTTCCGTTTGCTTTCACGGATTTAATTCGAATAATCTCCCCGTCGTCTATCCTCGCAAAAGTATCGGTATATGTAAGATTGTACTGCATAAAATTACTTCCTTGCGGTAAAACGGCGGTTGCATCATTCTTTTTATATGTAAAGGAAATACGATATTCTTGAAATCCTTCTTCTATTTTTATAAGGGTTAAATCACCCGCATTTATAACGAAATAATCTCTTTGCGCCGCTGTTACCGTACCCTTTTCATTGTCTAATCGAACCGCAAAACCGACGATTAGACATAAAAATAGCGGCAACCATAAAAGTAGCCGTTTCCAATTCCTTTTCCCTTTCACCATTCGCATAATACAAGCCTCTTTTGTATATAGATTTTAACATTGAAAATATTATAGCATATATTCTTGTTATTGAGCAAGTTTTTTGCGTTAGGATTTATTGATTTTTGGCGGTTTTTTAATAAAAACGCAATAAAAAACGGGCAAAAACGCCCGAAAAATGACAATAAAAAGATTTGAGTCTGTCGATAAGCCGAGTTCTGTCGTGTACGGTCATTTATCTAGACTTGCCGTTGCCGACAAGTTCAAGCGATATTCACGGTAATTCATCGGACGGACAGCCCTAACGACGAATACCCAATCTTGCAGCGGGTGGGGTTTACATTGCACGTCTTGTCACCAAGACGTCGGTGAGCTCTTACCTCGCCTTTCCAGCCTTGCCAACGGCTAACGCCGTTTCGGCGGTCTATTTCTGTTGCACTTTCCTTAAAGTCGCCTTCACTTGACGTTATCAAGCACCCTGTCCTGTGCTGCTCGGACTTTCCTCATTGCTTTTTAAGCACCGCGACCGTATAACAAACTCAAATCTTCCCTTATTATAACACTTTCTTTGAAAAAATGCACTCGATTCCCTTGCTTTTTCTGAAAAAAAATAGTAAAATGAAATAGATTTTTTTGTTTTTTCGGCAAAATATACGGTTAGGAGAAAGTTATTATGAAAAAAACGAAAATAATTTGTACCATTGGCCCTGCGAGTTCGGATAAAAAAACGATAACCGCTATGACGGAAGTCGGTTGCGACGTCGTTCGCTTGAACTTTTCGCACGGCACGCACGAGGATTATGCGGAAAAGATTAAAATGATAAAAGAGGTACGCGAGGAAAAACGTATTCCTCTCCCCATTCTGCTCGACACCAAAGGGCCTGAGTTTCGCATTAAAACGTTTGAAAACGGAAAAATCTTGCTCTCTGAGGGCGACGATTTCACGTTTACAACGGAAGACATTATCGGCAATCAAGAACGCGTAAGCGTTTCGTATAGCGGGATTTGCGAGGATTTGAACGTAGGAGATAAAATCCTTTTGAACAACGGAATGATTGTATTCCGCGTGGAAAAAGTCAAAGCGCCCAACGTGCATTGTAAAGTAGAAATCGGCGGCGAACTTTCCAACCGTAAGTCCATGTTTTTCCCCGATAAAGAGCTGCATATCAACTTTTTATCCGAACAGGATAAAAAAGATTTATTATTTGGGATTGAACAGGACGTCGATTTCGTAGCGCTCTCTTTCGTTTCCAAAGCGCAAGACGTGCTCGATGCAAAGTCTTTCTTAGCCGCAAACGGAGGGGAGCATATCGACGTAATCGCAAAAATTGAAAACCGCGCGGGCGTAAA
>JAZRBK010000248.1:0-9488 GCA_045635025.1 Candidatus Scatosoma sp. | reverse complement strand
AACCTATTTCCTTGATTATAGGAAGCACCTCCATATTAATAACAAAAACGCATACGTTTCCGTATGCGTTTTTGTTATTCCCGTCCGTTTTTATCCGTTTAATTATTCGCAAACAACAACCCGATTGCCGAAGTGATTTCTTCGTCGCGCAAGTTACTTTCCGCAACCTGCAACGCGCCGTCCTCGGGCAAAACGCCCCTACCGTGTATGCAACGACCGCTTTTCGGCCAACAGATTTGCGCCGTCGTGAGTTTGACTGCTCCCCCCAATTTTCCGCTCAGTGGATATGTCGTTTGCATAATGCCTTTGCCGAACGTTTTCGCCACGCCGTCGCGCTGAGAAAGGCAAATATCCGAAAACGCAATCGCGCCGTAATCGTACATACAGCCAATCAAACATTCAGAGGCGGAAGCGGACTGATTATCCGCGAGCACGCAAATACGGCTTTCCGCCGTGAAATATTCAAAGTAGACGTTTTTCGGAACGGCGTATTCCTTTTTATAATCGCCGTAATCGGCAATCGTGCCAATCGGTTTTTGCTCGTCGGTATTCTTACAAAAATAGCCCGCGATTTGTAGCATAATGTCAAGATATCCACCCCCATTCCCTCGCAAGTCGAGCACGAGATTTTGCTTGTTTTCCGAACGGAAAACTTCCATAGCCATATCGAATTGTTCCGCTGCTCCGCCGTTGAAATGGGTAAGACGGATATACGCTGTTTTTTCGTCTAAACAGGGCAAAGATTTTCCCGCTTGCGTGAGCATATCGGCATTCTCGCCCGTAAAACGGTACGCGCGCTCGTTCGAGCGGTAGAATACGTAATTTTCCACGTAATTTTCCTTAAAAAGCTCTTTAACGCCCTGCTCTTTGAATTGCACGAAGAACTTCTCGCCCGCACTGTAATCGGACAAAAAAGCGAAGAACTCGTCAAAGTCGCCAGAAGAAATCATTTCCTCTTGTGTAGCCCCGAAGCCGACGACGAAATCTCCCTCGCAAATCCCTGCCGCCTCGGCGGGAGAATTGCCGCACACACGGTTGATATACATTTGCTTTTCTCCGCTTGCCGTTTGCGTGGTGAACACGAGCCCGATACCGCTTTGCTGTCCCTGCCCCTGCGAGCGGTAGGACGCGTACTCTGCCTCGTCCATATACAGAGAATAATCGTCAAGCAGACCTTCGTTAATCGCGTGGAATATCACGTCGTAAAACTCCTCGTCGTCCAATCCGTAATAATAGGACTTTTCAATACGGTTTTTTAATCGTATCAAAGAGCGCATTTCAGGGTCGAGTGAAAACTGCCGAGCCAAAAAGCCGCCCCAAAACGAAGTGAGCACGATTACGCCTACGAGCACGTAGGCCAACCACTTTTTTTTCGGCTTTTTATTTTGTTTTTCTTTTTTACCTTTGTATTCCACGCAAGTCTCCCCGTTTTTCAACGCACTTTCAACGCAGTCATTAGGCTCGTTTTCCGCAGGAGCGGGGTTACCCGTATTCGCGTTAGCGCTTGGCAAAAAAACGCCCTGACGAGCGTTTTCTTCCTGTGTAAGTTCTTGGAATGTTTGCCTATCTTTTTCTTGCATTTTCCCCTCCTTAAAGGTCAACAGGCGGCTTTGGGGCGTGTTTTCCTCACTTGCCGAGTAAGCGGTGAATTATCGTCAACACACGGAAAGACACCGCATCGGAAAACGAACGGATATTCAAGCCCGTCGCTTTTTCGATTTTGTCCAATCGGTATAACAGCGTGTTCCTGTGCATATATAAATTACGCGAGGTTTCGTTCACGACTAAGTTGCTGCGCATAAACTCTTCCGCCGTCGTCAGCATTTCTTCGTTTTCAAAGATTTTGCGGAACTCCTCGTCCGTTACGTCGGCAAAATATTCTTCCAACTTCGCAGGCGGAATATCCTCTATCATCTTCACGAGCAGGTACTCCCGATACGAATGTACCCCAGAACCCGTTTCGAATACGTCCGCATACCGCAGCGCGTTCTCCCCGCGAAGATAAGAAAGCGCGACGTCCTTAACCTCCCGCACCGTCGGCCCTACGCCCACCGAAGCGGTAATTCCGAGTTCCTCTTTAAGCGATTGCGCCAAAAACTCCGCGTAATCCACTGCCGAGCGGTAATCGTTTTCCTTTTCGTCCACGAACTTCACGAGCACACAAGTATCCTTGCTCATCTGCACGACGGTATCTAAGCTATTCCCGCCGTACTGCTCGATAAGCGAGAGCGTTTCTTTCATCATCTTCGGCACGCGAATCACGAGCGCGAAACAGGGCACGTCCCGTAAAGAGAACTTCGTCGCGTACCTGTAAACCCCCAACGAGGAACATTCCCCTTGTAAAATGCGTTTGAGATATTCCGTTTTGGAAAGGTCGGACTCTTTATCGATGAACGTTTCGATATACGCAGGCAAAAGCGCGGCGTAATTTTTCTCCGTTTGCGTAGCACCGTCTAACACACCGATATAACCCGAGCTTTTGAACGTAAAACGAAAGAACGTATACGTTCCGTCGTCGGTAACCTTTTCAAATTGCTTATCACAGACGGGAACGCCCTCTATGCGCGAGTTTTCAGGATAGCACAAAAAACTTATACCCAATTTTTCCGACGTTTCCTTGGCGATTTTTTTCAGTTCGTTCATCATTTTATTCCTCCCCGATTTTCACGCGGCATTGCCGTTTTTCCGCCGCCGTCTTGCGGAGAAAAACGATTCCCAATCTTTTGTTCTATTCTATTATAGCCGAAACGGAAAAATATTTCAAGGGATTTTCGCCCCCATAAAAATATCTGCCGAAAAAATTGCAAAAAACCCCAACTTTTTTACGATTTCACCAAAAAAAATTATGTTTAGCATTGACAATTTCTTAAAGAAGTGTTATAATACTATAAAGTGAATAGTTTCCTTATTTATATACTCCGTTTACATACGACAAAAGGGCGGGGAGACGACTTAGGGAAACGCTTAAAAATAACTGGCAGGAGATTTGTTATGAGTAACACCAACGTTCTCGAAAGAGAAGAAGTGGAAACCGTAGAAGAACTCGACGTAACGACGGAAGTACTCCCCGAAACGGAAGAAGCTCCCGTAGAAGCTATGCAGAAAGCTCCGAAAAAAGGGCGCGTTTGGAAACGCATTTTCGGCTTGCTTATCGTAGCGTTGAGCGCGGCGGTCCTCTTTTTGAAAATCAACGTAATCGTAGGTTCGACCCCCGTTGAAATGACTTTGCTTGACGCGATGAAATCGCTCTTTGGCGAAGGCGCAAACTCCCTCTTCGGCGTCATTCCCGCGCTCGCGGATACGACCCGTTTGATTGGGCAATTAGCGGCACTCTCGCTTTGCGTTTTCGCCGTATGCCTCGTTTTGGCTATCGTGCTCGGCTTGATTACAATCATCAGCGCCAAGGGCTTGCGCGGCAGCGTATTCTTCGCTTCCGTAGCGTACTTTTGGTATGCGTTCAGCATCTTCGTAGCTACGCCGAACGCCACGCTCGATTTGATTTGCCTTGCGGCAGCAGGCGCTGCACTTTTGCTTTATATCGTGCTCGCGTTTATGAAGAACGGTGCGAAAACCATCGTGTCGGGTATTCAAGTAGTCCTTACTTTCTGTGCGTTCGTTATTCTCGGTTTTACCGTTGCGGAAAACGTAGACGCTTATAAAACAGGGCTTTCCTCGATGGGCGTTGAAGTGTATAAGACGGTGTTCATTGCGCTCGCAATGGTATTCGCGCTCGTGCTTGCGTTCGGTTATATGCGTTTGCAGACGAAGAAAGGGCTCGGCTGGGATATGTTCCGTTACGTATTGGAACTCGTTTTGGGCGGCGCACTTTGCTACGTAGCGATTGCGAGCGAAGCGAAAGAATCCCTCTTCCTCGTTTGCTCGATTATCGTAGCGGCGATTGCGCTCGTACAAATTATCGTCTGCGCTATCCAAATTAAATGCAGCAGACCTAAGAAAGTAAAAGTAGCGGAAGAACCCGTCGAAGAGCCTATGGAAGAGGCTATTGCAGAAGAGTTCGTTCGCGAAGAATACGCGGAAGCTACCCCCTACGAAGGCGGTCCTGTGGACGGCGTTGTCGTTGCGGAAGAAGTCAACCCTACGTACGTAGAACCTCTGCCCCAAGTACAAACGGCGGGTTACGATTTCTACAACACGAAGAGTTTCGACCCGTTCATCGCTATTCTCGACCCTACCGAAAGAAATCAATTTACCGAATTGTTTATCCTTAAATATAAAGGCGTTATGCCCGAAATCCCCGATTACGTAGTCGGCGGCGACAACAAGGATTTCTTCCGTAAGTTGTTCATCTATCTCGGTCAATACAGAGATAGAATCCCTGACGGCTTGCTTGCGAAGATTTATCAATTCGCAATTAAAATGTAATCAAACAAATCCCTAAAAATAGCGGGACGGAAATACTTTCCGTCCCGTTTTTACATAAGCTTTATAAAATCCCATCTTTTATCTTAATACAAGCCCGTATTATAAAAGCGGAAGCGTTTTGGAACGCTTCCGCTTTTATGTTTAAGACTGCTATCCGCCTTTTTACCGTATTTTTATCTTTACCAAAATACCGCCCTCGTCGGTAAGCGTTCGCTTTTCGCATACCGCATCCACCAAGAAAAGACCTCTGCCGCTCTCGGCATAGACGTCCGCAGGACGACTCTTTTCGGGTGGTAAAAACGCCGTACTCGAATATACGGTAAGCTCGATAAACTCCCCGTTAATCTCGCCGTGTAACGTCGCTTTGCCGTCGGTATGTCGCAGGACGTTCCCCACAAGCTCGCTAATCACAAGTTTACTGTCGAACACTCGCTCGGAGGGAATACTCGATTTTTGCAAGGTATCGCAAAGCTTCGCAATCGCCGCGTGCATTGCTTGATAATCTTTTATTTCAAAAATCATACCGCCCTCCTTTTCCGCTCCGCTCCGACTTTCTGGCTTTGCAGAAGCGTTTTTTAATACGCCGCCCGTAATAACGCGCTCGTGCGTTAGATGCTCCCTTTCAAGTTATCTTTGAGTTTCCCCAAGAGTTTGCGTTCCATACGGGACACGAACATTTGCGATACGCCGAGTTTTTGCGCGGTTTCGCTCTGCGAAAGTTCGTCCACGTAACGGTATTTGATAAGCGCCTTTTCCGTATCCGAAAAATCACGCATAGCCGCGCGGAGCGTCTCTTTCGTTTCAAACGCCTCGTAATTGTCCTCTTGCGCGGGAATTAACGAATACAACGAACGCTCGCCGTCCCCCTCCGCTTCCTGCGCCATCGAATCAAGCGAGAACGTTCCCCCGATTTCAAGCGCCTTTACAACGTCTTCTTCGCTGAGGGCAAGCACGCTCGCGATTTGCTTCACGCTTGGCTTCGCGCCCTCTTTCGCTTCGTATTCCGCGGAATAATTTCTAACGGCTACGCTAATCTCCCCAAGCCGCCGCGGAAGCTTGACAAGCCGTGATTTATCGCGGAAATAATTTTTAATTTCTCCTGCAATCGTGGGCGTTATGAACGTCGTAAACTGCATACCCATCGTCGGGTCAAAGCGGTCGATTCCACGCAAAAGCGCGTACGAAGCGACTTGTTTTAAGTCGTCGTACTCCACGCCCCGCCCCACGAATTTTTTGGCGAGAATGTCCGCTATGTAGAGATATTTTTCCGCAATTTGATTACGGAGCGCAATATCTCCCGTTTGTTTATAACGCTCGAACAGCTCGTTTACGTTTTGTTCCGCCATACGCCACCTTGCCCTTAGGTTTTAGCCCTCAAAGGCAATTTTCTCCACTTGCCCGTTTTGATTTTTGCCAATTTCCACGCTGCCGAGCAACGCCGATAAAAGTGCGTGGGAAATCTCGTCTTCGATAGAAACTTCCGTTTCGCCGCTATTCTCCTCGCCGCGAACGACGCAAGAAAGCGCCTCGGCTACGGTGAACTCGATAGCCGCGCGTAAAAAACCGTTCCTCTTTAATATGAGCAAGCTTTCCGTTACGCATACCTTAAAATCCTCGGTAGCGTCCACGTCAAACCCTGCGAGCGCGCAAAGCCCGCCCGTCGTCAAGCGCACGGTGGTGAGATATTCTCCCGTCAAGGGCAAGTTGATTAAAAACCTTTCCATTTTACGCAATCTCCATAATGCTATCGAGCGAGCAAATCAAGAAGAGCTTCTTAATTTTCGCCTGTAAGTTGACGAGTTTCATCGTATACCCGTCCTGTTTGACGGCTTTCAAAATCTTCACGAACGTTCCAAGCGTGGTACTGTCGATAAAATCGAGCTTTTCGCAATCGAAAAGGATATTAGCGGGGTTTTGCTTATACGCGAGCGCGACTTCGGCGTAGAACGCCTCCGCATTCCCCAAATCGATATCGCCTGAAAGGGCAATCTGCAAATAACCGTCTTGTACACCCGTAATTTTTACTTCGTTCATCGTTGATACTCTCCCGATTTTTCTTTATTTCTTCTATAATGACTTCTATATATTTATAAAGCATTATTCGCTTCGTCTAAACGCATTCCGTTTATTTTTCGCGTTTGCCTTATTGATTACCTTTTTTTAGGGTAACCCCCTGTGCTAACGCTTTACCGCCCTTGTCCTTATACGTAACCCTTTCTTTTAGGCGATTTCCAAAATCAAACCGTAACGGGGCAGAGATTACACAAAACCCCAATCGCTACGGGCAGAAAATACGAAACAGCCAAAAGGATAAGATTTCTACGCCATTTCCGCACGTTTTTGAGGAGCACGACGAACCCCATACCCGCATTCGCGCAAAGCCCCGCCGCAAACGAACCGAACGTGATACCGCCGCCTAAAAACGCTTCGGTCAGTACGACGGACGAAGCACAGTTTGGAATGAGCCCTATTCCGCACGTGATAAACGGCTGTAAAAAACGGTTTCTGTGCATAAACGATACGAACGCTTCTTCGCCAACTAAGTGAATAATACCCGTGAGCGCAAAGTTCACAAGGAAAACAAACGCCGCTACCTCTAACGCGTGCAAAAGAGGGAAAAGCAAATATTTTTTCCAAGCGTTCTCCTCGCCGTGCGCTCTTCCGCACGAACAAACCACGTCCACTTCCTTTTCCTGCAAATACTGCCGTATAAAGATTTCGTGCGTGGTCGTGGGCGGGCTATCTTCGCTTTGCGGCATTTGAACGCATACCTGCCCCCGTCCAAACGCTTTCATAAGTCCGTCCACGCCGTACCCGACGGCTACGCCGATTGCAATTTTGAAAAGGAGGGTGGGAAGAACCCAAACCGCGCCCGTTCCCGAAGAAACGAGTACGATGAACGCCTCGTCGCTCGTCGCGAAAAAGATAGCAAGGAGCGTGCCTACCGTGATATATTTCTTTTCAAAAAACTTCGCCGCCATTACGGAGAATCCGCATTGCGGGATAAGCCCCGTCGCCGAACCGAATAACGGCCCTAACTTTCCGCCGAACTTGCCCGCGTTTTTCAATGCGGATTTATTCTCCAAAAGCTGCAAAATTGCATACATTATAAAAAGCCAAGGTAAAAGCGGCAGCGTATCCACTACGGCGTGGCGTACAATCTCTAAAAAGTGTTCCATTTACGCTTTCCCCGCCTTTTCCCGAGCAACGCTTTGCACCGTTTTCAAAGTTGCCGCAAGCGGAATAGACGCTTTCGCCGTAAGCGACATTTCGGCGAAATTGCCGTTTTGATATTGCGTAAGTCCCTCCGCCGCAATCATCGCCGCATTGTCCGTGCAATACCGCTTTTGCGGCATAATCAGGCGCAAACCTTCTTTCTCGCAAACGTTTTGTAAGCTTTCGCGAAGATAGGTGTTCGCCGCTACGCCGCCGCCGACGGTAACCGTATCGACTCCCCGTTCTTTCGCCGCCGCTACCGTCTTTTCCACGAGCACGTCTATCGCCGCGCATTGGAACGAAGCGGCTACGTCCGCTTTTTCGTAAGTTTCGCCCTTTTGCTCTTTCGTATGGCAGTAATTAATGACCGCCGTCTTTAAGCCGCTATACGAGAAGTTATACCCCCCGCCGCCTTTGAGCATTTTCGGCATAAGAATTACCGCTTTGCCGTCTTTTGCACAACGCTCGATATTCGGTCCACCGGGGTATTTCAAACCGAGTACCCGCGCTACTTTATCGAACGCCTCGCCTACCGCGTCGTCGAGCGTGCCGCCGAGAATCTCAAACTCCGTTTCCGTTTTCGTGTGCAAAATCGCAGTATGCCCGCCGCTTGCGAGGAGGGTGATAAAAGGCGGTTTTAAGGCAGGCTCGTCCAAATACGCCGCCGCCAAATGTCCGCGGATATGATTAACTGCGATAAGCGGTTTATTCAAAGCGTATGCAAACGCCTTTGCAAACGACACCCCCACGAGTAACGCCCCCAAAAGCCCCGCTCCGTACGTAACCGCCACCGCATCGATATCCTGATAGGAAATCCCCGCGTTTTTCACGGCGTTCTCCACGACGTAAGCCACCGCATCTGTGTGTGCGCGCGAAGCGATTTCGGGTACGACACCGCCGTACAATGCTTGGATTTGCGCGGAAGAAGCTATCTCGTCCGAGAGGATTTTTCTACCGCAAATCACCGCCGCAGCCGTTTCGTCGCAGGACGTTTCTATACCGAGAATAATCGGCTCTTTTTTCGTTGTGTCGATTGAAGGGTTATACATACTTTTCTTTCTCTATGATGATTTTCTGATTTTCCCAAGCGTTTTTTCGCAAAGGAAACGCAAAGGAAACGCAGTTGATAAAAAGCGGCGTTTTGCCGCTTTTTGAAGTGGCTACGTTAGCCAAATAAGTTCTTGAAAATTAGGCGATAGCACGACAAACGGTTGATTATCGCGTATGCGCGTTTGGGGAGATTGTAACAAAGTTAAAATCAAGCCTTTTTCAAATAGTCGATAATAAAGCCGTGAATGTCGCCGTCCATAACCCCTTGAATATCGCCCTTTTCAAAGCCCGTGCGGTGGTCTTTGGCGAGGGTATACGGGCAGAACACGTACGAACGGATTTGCGCGCCCCATTCGATTTTCTTTACGTCCCCTTTCATCGCCGCCGCTTCTGCTTGACGTTGCTCGATTTTCTTTTCCAAAAGCTTGGATTTGAGCATTTGGAAACACATCGCCTTGTTTTGAAGCTGCGAACGCTCGTTTTGGCATTGCACGACAATCCCCGTCGGGAAGTGGGTGATACGCACCGCAGAGGCTACCTTGTTGACGTTTTGACCGCCTGCGCCGCCCGAATGGTAAATGTCGATACGAATATCGTCGTCGTCAATTTCCACTTCGTCGTCCTCTTCTACCTCGGGCATTACTTCCAGAGAAGAGAAGGAAGTTTGACGGCGTTTATTAGCGTCGAAGGGCGAGATACGCACCAAACGGTGTACGCCCATTTCTGCCTTCAAATAACCGTAAACATTTTCCCCTTCCACACGGAAAGAAACACTCTTCAAGCCTGCGCCGTCGCCAGCTTCTCTATCAAGCTCCGATACCTTGAAGCCCATTTTTTCG
>JAZRBK010000247.1:0-2696 GCA_045635025.1 Candidatus Scatosoma sp. | reverse complement strand
ATTGGTGATAGAGGGTCGAGACTGTACGGTGACATTTATCACTTCACGACCAACGCAGAAGAAAAGGAAGAAACGAAGTTTCTCTTTATGGCAAACAGCAAGCAAACGACGTCGGGCTATGACGACGACACTGCATTTGCTAAAACGTTGGATGTTGCAACGGACTACTTTACAGCGGAAGATATGGACTTCCTTGTTCACGGCGGAGATTATACGTCCAGCGGTATGATGCCGAAATACTGGGCAGGTATGCTTGAAGGGTATAAAGAATTTGCTTTTGATATGCCGTTGGTTCCCGTGGCAGGCGAAATGGAATATTATACAAACACCAACAAAACGACCAACGTTTTTGAAAATATGTTCCATATTGATGCGCCTTCGCAAACAAAAACGCACGGTTTGTATTATTCGTTTAATTTGGGACCCGCTCACGTCATCGTTTTAAACTCCAATGACTGCGTTGATAAACATGTAAAAGAGCAAAACACGGCAGGTGGTTTGATTACGGGTACGGGTAGCCTTGTAGACCAGCAATTAAACTGGTTGAAGGACGATTTGGATTACACGCGTAACGTAAATTCTTATATTAAATGGAATATCGTCGTTATGCACGAGAGCTTATTATTACCTGCCTATGCAAATACGGACGATCAATCCTTAAGGGCAAATCACGCAATGTCTTTGCGCGAACAGTTGATGCGCGTATTGACCGAACAAAAAGTAGATCTTGTACTCAGTGCGCAGGATGGCGAAAGCTTTACCACCAATCCTTTGGTATATGACGCGAACAATGCGATTGCCATTCAGCCGATTGCAGGGCAAAAGGCGGGCGAAACCGTTTACGAGCAATGGATTAAAACGGTAGAAACAACGTCTGCAAGCAAGGATTATAATGGTTTTAACGTGTTGTCTTTCGACGAATATCAATCGGGTGAGATGGGGACGGTGTTCCACCAAGTCGGCGCGATCGGGCTTGGGAAAACCAGCAATTTCCAATATGCACAAATGGCGGACAATCTTGCTAAGTACGGCAACATTTATAATCACTTGGTTTCTGGGATTCAAAACGGAAAAGAACTTTCGATGTTCTCATGTATTGAACTTAACGAAACCACGTTGACATTGCGTACGTACGGTGTAGCTATGAATGAGCAGTACGCTTCGCTCAACGAACTGCCCTACTTTGGCGGTATACAGTTAAAAAAATAATATTGTAAGGAAAATAGGATATGAATTTTGATATCTTTGCAAAAAAGTGCAGGGCGCTAATCCCTGAAGGTATTACTCTTTTAGAGCATGATGGAGCGTTGCCTTTTCACGATCGTGAAAAGGTAGCCCTGTTTGGCCGCGGGCAGTACGAATATCTAAAAAGCGGCTCTGGCTCTGGAGGTTCGGTTCCGTGCGCGTATGTTACCAATATCATAGACGAACTGAAAACACGTGTTTTTGTTGACGAGTTGGTGGATGAAAGCGTACGGGCGCATATTGCTGAAAATCCGTGCAATCAAGGAAACGGCTGGTACGTTCCGCCCTATCAAAAATCTTCCATTTTAGAGGAAGGATTTGTTAGAGAGGCGGCTGAACGCAACGAAAAAGCGGTGTATGTGTTAAATCGTGCTTACGGTGAAGAATTTGACAGCAAGCCTGAAAAGGGGTACTGGTACTTAACAGACGAGGAGGAACAGAATATTCAAGTTCTTTCCAAGTCTTTCAAACACCTTATCGTACTTATCAACAGCGGCAATCTTATGGATATGTCGTGGGTAAAAAAATATGGTGTAGGTACGGTGGCATACGTTTGGCAAGGCGGTCAGGAAGGGGGCGTTGGTACGGTTGACGCGCTTATGGGGGACGTACCTCCCAGCGGACGATTAGCGGACACGATTGCAAAGAATATCGAGGATTATCCTTGTGCTGCCTGCTTCGCTGATGGTGTGGAAAATATCCACAAAGAAGATATTTACGTAGGATATCGTTATTTTGAAACGTTTGCCAAGGACAAAGTTTTATATCCTTTTGGGTATGGCTTAAACTATACGAAGTTTGAGCAAACGGTTGTTTTGTCTGAAAAAGTAGGCGATAAAATCAAACTCCCCGTTCGTGTAAAAAATGTAGGCGAATATAGAGGCAAGGACGTTGTACAAGTGTACGTTTCTGCGCCTCAAGGCAAGCTTGGAAAACCTGCAAGAGCCTTGATTGCATTCCAAAAGACGGCAATGCTTGTGCCGAACGAAGCGCAGATGATTGATTTGACCATCGATATTGACAGTTTGGCTTCCTACGACGATAGCGGTAAGAGCGGTTTTGCTTACGCTTGGGTCTTAGAAGAAGGTGAGTATGGAATTTACGTAGGTGAAAACGTTCGCGCAGCGAAACTCGTATTCAGCTTTGATGAAGGAAGGACCCGCGTTGTAAAACAATGCGTACAAGCACTTGCTCCGACTAAAAAGTTTGAAAGGATGATGGCAAACGGGGACACGGTGGCTTGGGAACAAGTACCTACGGCGAACTATGACGTTCGTCAAAGAATTAAAGAAAAATTACCTAAAGCGCTGGTAATCACGGGTGATAAAGGCATCACATTGCAAGACGTTGCTGCTGGCAAAAATACGTTGGACGAATTTGTCGCGCAATTTGATGAAAAAGCGCTGATGGAACTTGTGCGCGGTGAAGCTATGTCCAGTCCGAAAGCGCGG
>JAZRBK010000246.1:0-3494 GCA_045635025.1 Candidatus Scatosoma sp. | reverse complement strand
AACTTGAAAAACTTTTTTCCTTGCTTGATAAGATATTATCCCGTATCCCCGTTTATGAAATGTCATACCCGCCTGTTCCATTCTGTCGTTTTCGTCCGCGCCGTGTTTGCGGCGGAACGCCGCTTCGGGCGTTAAATCGATAAACACCGTCAAATCGGGCAGATAATTTTCAAGGGCGTAGGCGTTGATTTTTTCAATGAACTCTCTGCCGAGCTCTCTTGCGTACGCTTGATACGCAAGCGACGAATCGACGTATCTATCGCAGATGACGAGTTTTCCCTCTCTTAAAGCGGGTTCTACACGGTCGCGCAGATGCTGTACGCGCGCCGCGGCGAATAAGAGTGCCTCACATTCGTCCGTCATATCCCCGTTTTTGCCGTTTAACAAAATCTCGCGAATGGCTTCGGAAATCTTACCGCCGCCCGGTTCACGGGTAAAGATATGGGGAATATTATTTTCCGTCAAATAGGCACTAAGCATTTTCAGTTGGGTACTTTTCCCACAGCCGTCGCAGCCCTCGAACGTAACGAACTTTCCTCTCATAGTCTATTCTCTTACCTCCCCTTTGCATACCGCAATTTTTCCGTTTTTTACGCCGAACACGTTATCGGCTTTTTGTAAAAGCTCTATCTTTTCCCTGTCAATCGGCTCCCCCGCGCAAAGCAGAGGGGTGCACGGCGGGAATAACCCGCAATTCTTCGCGCAAATCCTGCCCACGCTCTCTTCCAAATCCACCCATTCCGTTTGTTCGTCTGAAACGGTTACTGCCGTTGCGCTGCGGTCTACGCGGTTTTCTTCGTTTTCTTTCGCGAGCGCGCCCCCGCCGTGACGTTCCGCGTTTTCCTGCGCGAGCGCGAACTTTCCGCCGTTTTCACTACCGCCGCTCTTCCCGCAAGTCTTATAGGGGTATTTTGCAAACGCTTTTTTAAGAGCCTTTTTCAAGCGGTTAAAATCGCGCGTTTTCGTCGCGGGAGAAAGGTAAAAACAAATTACGTCCCCGTCGCAGAACTCTGCGTAAACACCCTTTTCTTCCAAAAACACCTGCGCCGCAAATGCCGTTTCCCCAAAAAACGCCAATAGTTTCGTGTAATCTTCGTGCAATAAAATGCGTTCTTCCGCACGCGCATACGCGCGCGCACTATTTTCTAAACGCTCGTTGCGGGGATATTTGACGGCGTATTCCACACTCGCCATAATCGGATAGGACGGGCTCGTCGTGCGGAAGATATCCACCGCGTCCGCAAGTTTTCCCACGAGCGCTTCTTTCCCCGCCGACACCACCGCGCCTTGCGTGAGCGCAGGTAAGCTTTTATGTACTCCGTCCACCCACATATCCGCGTACGTGCCCGCGTATAACTCTTTTTGATAACGCAAATGTCCGCCGTGCGCTCCGTCGATGAGAAAGAGCTTATTCTCCCTATCGCAAATTGCGCGCAGTCTTGCAAGGTCGGGTACTTGCCCGTAATAGGTGGGCGATACGCATAAAATCCCGTCCGCTTCTTTCCGCCAAGCAGCGTTTTCAAACAGTTCTTCGTATCTCTCGAACACGAGCGGGGTTATCCCCAATAACGCACAGCCGTTATACACGCTTTTGTGCGCGGCAAGGGGAAAAGCGAGCGCTTTTACGCCCGCCGATTTCGCCGCATAGAGCATCGCAAGCACGCCCGACGTGCTCCCGTCGGTGAGCAAGAAACTCTTCTTCGCGCCGAGTAGCTCCGTAATATCCCGTTCCGCCGCCGCGATAACGCCGCTCGGCGAAGAGAGATTGTCCGAATAGGAAAGTTCGGTAATGTCCCACTTGCCTTTTTTATGCCCAGGGGTGTGGAAAGAGATATGCTTTTTCTTTGCGCTCGCCGTGAGCATACGCAAAATGCGGCATTCATTTTTGACTTTGCGAAGCCCTTTCATTTTCATTCTTACTCCGATTTGGAAAGGCGGATTATCTCGTTTACGAACAGCAAACTCTCGTATTCAAACGATTTCTCCACGCCGTCGAAACGGAGCAGTACCACGTTCATATCCTTTGCCGTGATAAAGTCTTGTATCTCGTTCCCCTCTTCGTCCACGCCGACCGTGCGGTAGGACACGTAGTTTTTGAGTTTATTCATCTTGTTCTCGTCAGGGCAGAGGTTGATACCGAAATTGCCCTCGACAAAATCGTTCTCCCCCTCGCCGTATACGATTTTTGCATAGGTATATTTCACGAGCCCCGCTTTTTCATAGCCTTGGAACTCGATATACGCATCGCGGTATTTTTGAATACGCGCAATTTCGTCGCGCACGCCTTGCTCGATTTGCGATTCCTTTTTGAAACGCTTGTCCTTATTGCGTTTAATTCGAGCGCGGAAGTCCGCTTCGGCTTTGCTTTCGTCAAGCGTACCGTCTTCGTAATCGCCGCCGTAATACCCGTTCAAGAACGTTTCAAGCGAGGCAAAATATTCGTCCACGTCATACGCGTGCCTTAAGTAACCGCGCATTAAGAACGTTTCCAAATAGCTGTACGTAACGGCTTCGCCCGTTTCAGGGTCTTGCCCCGAAACCGTCGAATCGGGAATATCGGGCACGAACAAAACGTCTCCCTCTTCTACCGTCAAACGCGCCTCTAAAATCGTGGGCCAATCGTCGCCCGCTACCGTCAAGTCGTGGGTATCCCCCTCGATAACTTCGTAGGAAAAGACTTTACTATTGCCGTAAAGCGCGCTCTTATACGCGTCTGCATAGTCGTCGCTGAGCACGTTGTTGCAATAGTAGTTTATCACGGAAAATTGCTGTGCGGGGGTAATACGCGTCGCCGTTATCGAAAAGACGAGCATCCACACGATAATCGCAGCCACCGCTACGGCAATAATTTTTATCCAATCGTAAGAGAGCAAATGCGCGAGTCTTTGTTTGGTAATTTTAGCGTCCATAATTTCTCCTATGGTAAAATACGCGCCGATTTCAGCAGGCTACGCCCGCCGCCAACCGACGCGGTTTCGTTATTTCTTCGGTTTCATCGTCGGGAAGAGAATGACGTCCCGAATGGTGGAACTATCCGTCAAAAGCATTACAAATCTGTCAAGCCCCATTCCGAGCCCGCCCGTGGGCGGCAATCCGTATTCAAGCGCGTTGATGAAATCCTCGTCCACTTGCGCGTCGTTATTCCCCTTTGCGCGCTTCGCCTCCACCTGCTTTTGCATACGTTGCTTTTGGTCGATAGGGTCGTTGAGCTCGGAGAATGCGTTTCCGTATTCGTGTCCGCAAATGAAATACTCGAAACGCTCGGTAAACGCGGGGTTCGAGGGTTTGCGCTTGGCAAGCGGGGAGTTCTCCACGGGATAATCGTAAATGACAGTGGGCTGAACGAGCTTGTCCTCTACGAACGCGTCGAACAGTTCGATAAGTACCCAACCTTTGGTTGCGTTTTCGTGTTCCAGCTCTACGCCCAACGCTTTTGCCGCCGCGCGCGCGTCTTCGTCCGTCGCCCAGTCGTTATAATCCACGCCCGCGTATTT
>JAZRBK010000245.1:0-5405 GCA_045635025.1 Candidatus Scatosoma sp. | reverse complement strand
GATAACGAAATTGCTTTTCGTTATCCTTTTATAATTGTTAAACTGATGATAGATTCAATTAACCCACGATAAGGTTTACAAGGCGGTTTTTCACGATAATACATTTTTTAACCGTTTTGCCCGCAATCGCTTCTGCGATTTCAGGCGCAGCGCATACCACCGTTTGGATTTCCTCGTCGGAGAGCCCTTGTGCAATCATCATCTTCGTTTTGATTTTGCTATTGATTTGCACGGCGTATTCCGTTTCGTCTTTGATAAGTGCTTGTTCGTTTACGAGGGGATACGTTTCGAGGAATACACTTTCCTTGTTGCCGCAAAGTTCCCAAAGCTCTTCCGAGAAATGAGGAGCAAACGGAGCAAGCATACGGATTAAATCCAAAATACATTCTTTATAGAACGCCACGTTCTTTTCCGCAAGCGCGTCGTATTTTTGCAGAGCGTTGACGTATTCCATAAGTCTTGCGAGCGAGGTATTGAACGAGAACGCTTCCACGTCGCGGGTAATTTGTTTAATCGCGTAGTTTTTCACGTAATCGAGTTCTTTTTCCGCGGCGCGTTTTTCGCTATGCCCGCCGTCCGTATATTCTTGCGCTTTCATGACGAGCCGTTCCACTCTGTCGGTGAACTTAGCAATCGACTTAATGCCGTCGTCGTTCCAAGGACCGCCCTCGGTGTACGAGAAGCCGAACATCAAATACAAACGGAAGATATCCGAACCGTACTCGTCTACGTAGACGTCGGGGGAGATAACGTTACCGTGCGATTTACTCATACGGTTGCCGTCGGGGCCCAAGATAATGCCTTGATGAACGAGCCGCTTAAACGGTTCGTCGAAGTGCACGTAACCCATATCCCGAAGAGCTTTGGTGATAAAGCGCGCGTAAAGCAGGTGCATACAAGCGTGCTCCGAACCGCCCACGTACACGTCTACGGGGAGCATTTTATCGGCTACGTCCAAAGACCAAGCCTGCTTGTCGTTATGCGCGTCTGCATAGCGCAAATAATACCAACTCGAACAAACGAACGTATCGAGCGTATCGGGGTCGCGGTGTGCTTTCCCGCCGCACTGCGGGCACGAGCAGTTCATAAACCCTTCGTGCGAAGCGAGGGGGGATTTGCCGTTCGGACGGAACTCGACGTCGTAGGGAAGTTTCACGGGGAGCTCCTTTTCAGGAACGGGAACAACGCCGCATTTTTCGCAATGAATCATAGGAATAGGCGCGCCCCAATAACGTTGACGGGACACTGACCAATCGCGCAAACGGTAATTTACCTTTTTACCGCCTTTGCCGAGCTTAGAAAGGTGCGCGGCAATCGCGTCGCGAGCTTCTTCGCCCGAAAGACCGTCGAACTCGCCGCTGTTGACCAAAATACCGTCCTCGCAGAACGGCAAAATCGTTTCGCCGCCTACTTTTTGAATGACTTGGGTAATAGGTAAACCATACTTCACGGCAAATGCGTAATCGCGTTCGTCGTGTGCGGCTACCGCCATAACCGCGCCCGTGCCGTAGGAATAGAGCACGTAATCGGCGAGATAGATAGGCACGCGCTTGCCCGTCAAGGGATGTACGGCGTATGCGCCCGTCGCTACGCCCGTCTTTTCACGAGCGGTAGAAAGTCTGTCGATATCGTTTGCTTCCGCGGCGTATTGCACGTACGCATCGATAGCCGCCGCGTTTTCGGGGTGTGCCGCTTTGAGCTTGTCTACGAGGGGGTGTTCGGGAGCGAGAACCACGTAATTTACGCCGAACACGGTATCGGGGCGGGTTGTGAATACGGTAATCGTATCGCCCGTTTCACATTCGAAATGGATTTCGCAACCGGTAGAACGGCCAATCCAATTCTTTTGCATAAGCTTGGTTTTTTCCGGCCAATCGAGTTTATCGAGGTCGGAGAGCAGTTCTTCCGCGTAATCGGTAATCTTAAAGAACCATTGCGTCATATCCTTACGGAGTACGGTAGAACCGCAACGCTCGCACTGTCCGTCGATAACTTGTTCGTTCGCGAGCACCGTTTCGCAGTCGGGGCACCAGTTGACGAGGGCTTCTTTTCTATACGCAAGCCCTTTTTTATAAAGTTGCAAGAAGAGCCATTGCGTCCATTTATAGTAATCTTCTTCGCAAGTTTTAATTTCCGCCGTCCAATCGAACATAGCGCCCATATTTTTGAGTTGGCGCTCCATCGTTGCGATATTTTGCTCGGTGGAGTCCTTAGGGTGAATACCCGTTTTAATGGCGTAGTTTTCCGCAGGCAAACCGAACGCGTCGAAGCCCATCGGTTGGAACACTTCATAACCTTGCATTTTCTTAAAACGGGCATATGAATCGGTAGGACCATAGTTATACCAATGCCCGACGTGCAATTTTGCGCCTGAGGGATAGGAGAACATTTCCAAAACGTAAAGCTTTTTATCCGCGTTTTTCTTGTTGAAAACGTTAAGCTTAGATTTTTCCCATTTGGCTTGCCATTTACTTTCGACGGATTTCATATCCATAAATCAAAACCTCCGTATATGCGCGCGTATTTGCGCAATTTTACGCGTACGCACCACGCGCTACGTACATACATTATTATATAAGCGTTATCTATTATAGTATATTTTTTCCGTTAAGTCAAGCGAATATGCAAGGCGAAAGGGAGCATATTACGCCATATTTGCGCTATATTAGACGTATTTAGGGTATATTTACGGCGGGTTTTCCAAAAATGAGACGGGGGAATAAATAATTTTCAATTTGCGGCATAGAATAATGGTGTGGAAGAGATAACGATTACGCAGAGCGGTTTTGACAATCGCTATATGTCATACTTATACGCAAAAGTGCGGGAGCGCTTTTCTTTTTTACCTGCCGTTTGTGAAATGGAACGGAAAGGCGAGAGCAGTGAAATCGCGTTCAAAACGGAGCGCGAATACTGTCCGTACGTTCGCCGTTTTACCGAGGAGAGTATTGCCGACGTAATAGCGGTGGGGTATAAATACGCGTTTTTTGAAAAAAGGCTAGCGCTGCCCCTTTTGAATAAGAGGCAAAAGCGGCTTTTGTTCACGGCGCTCGTGGCGGCGGATTACAAAGAGGATAAAGCGCACGCGCTTCGGCGGGTTTGTGGGTTTGAGAAGTATTCGCTCGACGGCGTTTATCATTTCCGCTTGCAAAGGCTCAAACAGCGTTGGGAAGAGATAGCCGATTATATTCCGACGGATATGAGCGAGAGCTCGCTCGACGGCTTTTTAGAGTTCTTAACGGAAGAGGGCGAGGGGAAGCTTTTCGTCAAAGGCGGCAAGGTATACGACGAGGAATATCGGCTTCTTTCGCGCAGCGCGCTCACGGGCGAAGAAAGTCCCGTCGGAGAGATTTTGCTCGGCGGGGCAGAGCGGGTGTACTGTTTTGGGGAAACGGACGGGGAAACGGCGGCGTTTTTACGTAAATACTACGGCGGCAAAGCTACTTTTTGTTAAATAATGGTAAAAAAACCTTAAAAACCCTCTAAAATGCTTGACAGTCGGGGGAGGGTATATAATACAATATAAGCAAGAACCTATTTGGAGGATATACCTATGAAAAGAGTATGTAAATTATTATTAAGCGTATTGTTTGTACTTACCGCATTATTTGCCTGTGTGGGTTGTACGACCAAGGATAAAGTAAAATGTGCTCCTTGTACGGTTAGAGAGGTTTGGGCGTTTAATCAAACGGTAAACGAAGAGTTTTTTCCATATAAAGAAAGGAATCCCGAAGTACTTGCCTCAATCGTAAAGTGCACGGTTGACGGCGAAGAGATAGAAGTAGGCGGGTTTGAATGGGTTACAAAAGACTTGTCCGAGGGACAGCACGAGGTTGTGTTTTATACTGTTGAGGGGGCTACTGCACCCAAACAAGTAAAGGAAAAGGATGGACGTATTGGATTTGAAATGGTCGAATATGAACCGAAAGTTGTTGTGAATTTGACGATTTCCGAAGAGTATGACGATATTTACGACGTGGAATATCGCGAGAAAAAAGGACTTTGGATAGTGCCTAGCTACGAGGAAGATAAATGGTATAGAGAATGTATCAAGGAATGGCGCGTAGGCGAATCGGACGAAACTTCTTGGTTTGAAGATGTGAAAAATATCTGGGAAGATATATTCGAGAGCTTTGAGGAAGAATACATGCGCTAATAACTCTTTACGAAATGGGTTGTTGTATGGATTTGCGGGGCGTAAAGGCGGAAAAGTAAAAGAATATTTCAAATCCACCTTAAAAACGGTTGACAAACGCCCCGCAAAAATGTACAATAAAAAACGTAAAGACAAGTAGCGCCGTTTTTTGGACTTACAGAGAGCTTGCCCCTTGGCTGAAAGGCAAGTATTTCAAGGCGAACGCGAAACCGCTTTGCGTTTGAAAAAATAAAAAAACGTCAAAAGAGGTCTTAACGAAAGTTAAGGCAATTAAGGTGGAACCGCGCGACGGGAAACGTATGCGTCCTTAAACTTCAAGGGAGAAGTTTAAGGATTTTTATTTTTCTGCAAACCGCCAAATCACGATTTTGAAAAACAATATCTACGGAGGAAGTATATATGAACGTAATTTTGAAAAGCGGGGATAGTATGGAGCTTGCTGCGGGCGCAACGGCAATGCAAGCGGCGCTCGCCATTTCGGAGGGGCTCGCAAGAAACGCCGTTTGTGCGAAAGTGAATAATCAGCTCGTGGATTTATCGCACGAACTTAACGATGGGGATACGCTTGAAATCGTTACCTTGAAAGATAAAGAGGGGTTACAAGTGTACCGCCATACCTGCGCGCACGTGCTTGCCCAAGCGTTGAAAACGGTATACCCGACCTGTAAGCTCGCTATCGGACCCGTCATTGAAAACGGTTTTTATTACGACGTCGATTTCGTTACGCCGATTACGCAAGCCGACCTTGCGAAAGTGGAAAGCGAAATGAAGAAAATTATCAAGAGCAATCTGCCGATAGAGCGTTTTTCGCTCCCGAGAAACGAGGCGATTGCTTTAATGGAAGAGTTCAGTGAAAATTATAAAGTGGAATTGATTCAAGACTTGCCCGAGGGGGAAGAAATCTCCTTCTACAAGCAGGGCAATTTCACCGACCTTTGCCGTGGACCGCACCTTCCTTCTACGGGCAAAATCAAGGCGTTCAGCTTGACGAGTATCGCGGGCGCGTATTGGCGCGGGGACGAGCATAATAAAATGCTCACGCGTATTTACGGAACGGCGTTTGCGAAGAAAGAGGAGATGGACGCATACTTTACTATGCTTGAAGAGGCGAAAAAACGCGACCATACGAAGCTTGGGAAAGAGCTCAAACTCTTTGCGATTATGAACGAGGGTAAGGGCTTGCCTTTCTTCTTGCCGAACGGTATGGTGCTCAAAAACACCCTTATCGAATACTGGCGTCAAATCCACA
>JAZRBK010000244.1:0-10145 GCA_045635025.1 Candidatus Scatosoma sp. | reverse complement strand
CGTGGAAAAACACCGTTACGAATATTCTTTCGAGGTAGTGCTCGATAGGATAAGCATCGACGGACGGGAGAAGGACGGGAAACTCGTCGCGTACCTGCCCGTGCGTTTTGAGGACGAAATCCGTCTTTGCGACGAGGTCGTTTTGAATGGAAAAGTCAAGACGGAAACGAGCGTGTTTAACGATTACGGGTTCGCCGCGGGCTATATCGACGAGGATATCCGCTATACGGCAGAGGCGGAAGAGTGTCTTGTTGTCGGACGGGATTTCGGGTTGTTTCTTTGGATTAGAGAACGGATACAAAACGTCGTTTACGAGGGAATGGATAAGGAGAGCGCGGCATTTACGACGGCAATAATCACGGGGGATACTTCGGGGATTGGTAAGGGCGTTTTGGAAAACGCCCGTCGGGGCGGTATCGCGCATATCTTTGCCGTTTCTGGCTTACACGTGGGTGCGCTTTACGCGTTTTGTCTGTGGATATGTTCAACTGCGCGTATGCGCAAGAAGCCAAAACTCGTCCGTTTTATTTTGCTCGCTTCGGTGCTTTTGTTTTACGGCGGGGTATGCGGATATTCCGCCTCCGTCGTCCGTGCAACCGTGCTATGTCTTGTGTTCTATGCCTCTTCCCTGCTCGGGATTTCTTCGGATAGCACCGATAATCTCGGTTTAGCTGCCGTTATCGTACTGCTAATCTCGCCCGTGGATTTGTTTTCCGTGGGATTTCAACTTTCCTTTATCGCGTGTTTGGGGATTGTTTGGCTCGCCCGTCCGATAAAAGACTTGATTTACGGCACGGGTAAAAAATTGCGAGCCTTGTTTTCCGCTATCCTACTTTTGAAGAACGGAAAAACGACGCACGGAGAAGCGGGCGTAATGGAAACAACGGGGAGAACGGGAACAATAGGAACAATAGGGGCAACGGGGATAGCGGACACAATGGACAAGGCGCAGATAAGAGGATTAGAGGCGCAGGGGCGTAACGGACACCCGCCGACGGTAGGACAAAGGATTATAAACGCTTGCGTATCGTTTTTCTCAGTTACGATTGCTGCACAGATAGCAACCGCACCGCTTATCGCGTATGCGTTCGGGTATATTTCGGTGTGGGCGTTGCTTCTAAACTGTATATTCGTGCCGCTAATTAGCGTAATCTTTTCGGGATTATTGTTTTTGATAGCGGTTGCCTGCCTGTTGCCGATTGCTTGGAGTGGGGTAATACTTTTCATTCCCTCGTCTTTGCTTGGTATTATAGTGTTCTTCTTTGAGGTACTTGATTTTTCGGCGGCGATAGAGGGTTTGCGATTCTCGGGAGCGGCGCTTCTTATCTATTACGTGGGGTTGACGTTTTGCAGCGATAAATGGAACTTGAAAAGGGCGTACAAAATACCGCTCGCAATCTTTTGTTTGTTCGCATTTGCCATAGCCGTGTACGCGTTGAACGCGTAATCCCCGCGCGTTATACTCCTTAGGTATAGTTACATAAAGTATGCGTGCAAAACCTAACGAAAACGCAAGGAAGTCCCAATGAAAGCCAACGAAAAGCGCGACGAGGCGGGAAAGTAGGAAAGAGCCAAGAAAGAGTTGCTTTTTTTGCGTAAATATGCTATAATAAAAGACAGAATGATAAAAAGGAGGGGCGAGGAACTTGAAATACGTCGATTTTAAGAGCTATACGGACACAAACGGCGCACAGGCGATTTACCTTTTCGAGGGGGAAGAGGTATATTTCCGCGAGAAAGGTGAAGCACTTTTGAAATCGCGTTTTTTGCAAGAACCCACCCTCGATTATATATCGCTTGACGGCGCGAACTTAAAAGGCGAACGCATAGAAACGCTTCTCGACGCGTGGAGTTGTTTCCCGTTCGTAAGCGAAAAGCGGGTTGTACGCGTATCGGAGTTTTATCCAAGCGATAAGGAATACGAGCAGTATCTAAAACCGTTTTTTGAGAACCCGCCGCAAAACGGGTTATTGATAATCGATAACGGTTCGAAACCCAAATCGGGCGTAGCGGCGTTTGCGAAAAAGCCGAACGTATGTTACGTGGATTGCGGTAGAGGGGACGAAGAAACGATTAAAAAGTGGATATATTTAACCTGCAAGCGTGCGGGGATATATGCGGACGGGATAACGTGCGGTAAGCTCGCGGCATATTGCGTGCTCGATATGTCGAGGATAGCTAAGGAAACGGAAAAGCTCCTTTCTTATTGTGAAGCGAAGGGAATAGAACGGCTAACGGACGAGATTGTGGAGGAGCTTGTTTCTCCCGATTTCGAATATAAAAATTACGAGTTGGCGGACGCGGTAGCCCGCGGGAATTACGCTTCGTATATGAAGATTTTACAAGAACTTTCCGTCAAGGGTTTTAACGAGATTTCGTTACTTTCTTCGCTCGCCTCGTATTTTCGCGGCTTGTACGAAACGTCGCTTATGCGTGGCGGGGACAGGGAAGTCGCGGCGGCGCTCGGCGTGAAAGAGTACGCGGCAAGGAAGAAACGCGAACAGGCGGCTAAGTTCAAAAAAGGGGAACTTCTGCGCTTGTATAACGGGATATTCTCGGCAATTAGTGAAATCAAATGCGGGAAATTAACGCCCGCCTCCGCCATCAAACGGGTTACGGCAGAGCTGTTTTTCCAAAAACCGTTCGCGTAAAGGTTACCGCTAAGACGGGGAAAAGGGTGCGTTAAAAAAGGAAAAGTAAGGAAACGGTAGAAAAAGACGGGCAAAACGCTTTATTTTTTATAAAAGTTTTTATATAATAGTATTAGAGGATTCTCGTTCTTTCTCATAAGGGAAAACAGCGGGGGCTACGGAGGGTATTATGGCAATTCGACTTTTGTCGGGCGGAATATGGAAAGGACTTATTGACGGAACGGTGAGTTTCTTTAATAATTTCCAAGTGATTTACGGATTAGAAATCTTCTTCTTTTTCGTGCTCGTATATTTCGTTTCGAAAATCTTGCGGGATAACGACGCTACGAAATTGATGCTTGCGTATTGGTTGGTTATTCTTGTCGGCGGCGCGTTGACGGTATTCGCTGAAACGCTTTTCACAAGACAGTTCTTCCTTTTCTTCGTGCTTTTGGTGTCCGCGTTTATGCTCATCGTGTTTAACGTGGAACTTAAAAAAGCGCTTTGGGACGTTCACTCGGTCAAGGAAACGCATACGGATAAAATAACGGCGGGTTCGGAAACGCACACGCAAGCGGATACGGAAAGATGTATTTCCAACGTGATTCGAGCGCTCCAAAATATGTCGAAAAATAACGTGGGTGCGCTTATCGTTCTGTCGAAGGGAAGCTTGCCCAAACAGGTTTTACAAAGCGGCGTGCGTATTGATGCTGAAATCTCTACGCAGATGATAGAGGGCATTTTCTTCCCGAAAGCACCTTTGCACGACGGCGCAACGATTATTCACGGACACAAAATACAGGCGGCGGGTTGTTTTTTGCCGCTCACGCAAAAGACGAGCTATCCTAAGGAATACGGTACGCGCCACCGCGCCGCGATTGGGATAACCGAAGTGGCGAACGTCATTTCTCTCGTGGTATCCGAAGAAACGGGTATTATTTCAATTATCAAACAGGGCAACGTAACGCGGTATGCCGATTACGATATGCTTGTAGACGCACTCAAAGATTACTATTGGCAAGATATGCCTTTGACGGATAAAAAGCGTAGCGGAGGAATAAAGTAAAATGAAATTCGGACAATTTTTGAAAAAATTATTCTTCTCTAAGTTTTGGATAAAGGCGATTTCTCTTTTGCTCGCGTTCTTCGTGGTGATTTTGCTCAATATCTAAGCGTTATTGAGGTGTTTGGCGGCGAGCTCGCATTTTCGCGCGAACGCGCGCTTGTCGGTAGCCCGCGATTGGCGGAGGGAGAGAGGTTACGCTTTTCTGCTTGATTTGTTGGTGGGATTTGGTGTAGAGTATTGGATAAAAAGGAGTTTGTATGGAATTAAAAGTTTGTAAGTTCGGCGGTACTTCAATGGCGGACGGAAACGTCATTTTACGTAGCGCAAGTATTATCAAAGCGGACGAAACACGCCGCTACGTGGTTGTTTCCGCTCCGGGGAAACGGTTTGGCGGCGATATCAAAGTAACCGACCTGTTATATAAATTGTCGGACGCGGTGGAAAATAAGGACGAATTGACGTTCGAGGAAACGTTTGAGAAAATCCGCGTTCGGTTTTTGAATATCGAGAAAGAAATCGGAAAAGAACTCGGTATGGACGAAGCGCTCGCGGAAGTGAAAGAAAAGGCGTTAAGCGGCGCGGGCGAAGATTATTGCGCTTCTCGCGGCGAATATCTTGCGGCAAAGATTATGGCGGCGGTGCTGGGTGTGCCGTTCGTAGACGCGACGGAGTTTATCCGCTTCGATAAACACGGTGCTTTGGACGAAATTACGTTCGAATTGGCGGCACGGGTGCTCGCTAAACATCCTCGCGCGGTTGTACCTGGGTTCTACGGCTTGGGCGTGGACGGGAAGGTGAAAACTTTCTCGCGCGGTGGCGGCGATATTTCCGGTTCTATCGTGGCGCGCGGCGTTATGGCGTCGTTGTACGAAAATTGGACGGACGTGAGCGGTTTCTACGCTTGCGACCCCCGTATCGTCGATTCTCCCGCTTGGATTAGCGAACTTTCCTATCAAGAACTTCGCGAACTTTCGTATATGGGCGCAAACGTTTTACATAGCGAATCGATTTTCCCCGTGCGTAGCGCAGGGATACCCATTCGTATCTGTAACACGTTCCGTCCCGACGACGCGGGTACGTATATCGTAAAAACGTCCACGCGCGACGTGCGCGAAGCGGCGGTAACCGGTATTGCGGGCAAAAAGGATTTTTCCGTTATCACGATAGAAAAATCTATGATGAACGCGGAGGTGGGTTTCGTTCGGAAAGTACTTGCCGTTATCGGCAGACACGGGATTTCTTTCGAACACCTTCCGTCCAGCGTAGATACGATGTCGCTCGTTATTGATAACGTACACTTAAAGCACGGGGTTTTAGAACAGCTTATCGAGGAAATGCGCGATGCAGTTCGTCCTGATAAGATTTACGTGCACGAAAATATTGCGCTCATTGCGACGGTAGGTCGCGGTATGGTTAAAAATATCGGTACTTCCGCAAGACTTTTCAAGGCGATTGCCGACGCGGGCATTAACGTCGTTATGATAGACCAAGGTTCCAGCGAGCTGAATATCATCGTCGGCGTAGAGAATGACGACCTCGCTCCTTGTATCCGCGCAATTTATCAAGAGTTCTTTAATTAAAAACAAGGCATAAAACGGAGCGGCTTTTGGTCCGTTTTCTATTATCTATATAATATTGTATATCTAATACGCTTTTTTCTCTATATAAAATCAAGGAAAAGACGTTACCGCGCGGTACATTGGATATCTCCATTTTGCGTTAGCTGTTTTTACCGCAAAAATATCGAGAAAAAATATTTTTCAAAAAAATTAAAAAAAATTTCAAAAAAGTAGTGTAAAACGCTTTACTTCTTTATCGCAATGAAGTATAATATGATTACTTTATTGATTTAGTGCAATAAAGTGCAGTAATATTTAGGCTCGTTACGAGCAAAGGAGTATCTTATGAAAAAACTTTTAACCTTATTTGTAACCGCAATTCTTGCAGTATCGACGTTGTTTGGCTTTACGGCTTGTGGCAAAGATGAACCGACGACGGGCACGGTAGACGTTACGACGAAAACAGTTACCGTCGGGTATACCGATTACGCGCCGATGAACTATACGGAAGACAACGTATTCAAAGGCTTTGACACCGAACTTGCGATTATGGTTTTCAATGCGCTTGGGTATGACGTTCGATTTAAGCTGATTGAATGGAGCAACAAATACGTCGAGCTCAACGAGGGCACGGTAGACTGTATCTGGAACGGGTTTACCTCGAACGGCGAGGACGACGGAAAGGCTCGGAATACTTTGGTAGACTTTACATATAACTATATGCAAAACGCGCAATGTATCTTAAAGAGCAAAAACGCGCCCGCGATTACCAGCGCGAGTGATTTGGCGGGTAAGTCGGTTGCTTTTGAAAACGGTTCGGGTGGGGAATCGTTGGCGGATGGCTACGCAGAAAGCGCTACGCTTATGAAAGTGGGTTGCAAAGACCAAATGGAAGCTATCACAAAGCTCAATCAAGGCGCTGCGGATTACGCTATCGTAGATATTATACTCGCACAAAACGTAGTTTCGCAATCTTCGTATTCGAACCTCGAAATCAATACAGGAATTGAAATCCCCGTAGAATACTACGCAATCGGCTTTAAGCTTGGCAGCGAACTTCCCGCGAAAGTGAACGTTATGCTCGAAGCATTTGCCGCTACCGGTCAATTACAAGAGCTCGCAAACAAATATAACGTCGGGACGATGGTTATTACCGATTTTTCCTCGCAAAAATAATTAAAAGGATTCTATTATGAGCTTTCTTTCGGTTACGCAAAGCCTATTGGGTGGATTTGCCGTTACTTGCTTACTTTTCATATTAACGCTCGTGTTCGCTCTGCCGCTCGGACTTCTCATCTCGTTTTGTACGATGAGCAAATTGAAACCGATAAAATACGTTTTTAAGGTTTTCGTATGGATAATCCGAGGCGTACCGCTTATGTTGCAGATATTCATCATCTACTTCTTAGCGCGTACGGCAGAGGGAGCGAATCTCTGGGCAAAACTCGATACCTATTTCTACTTTGAATGGGGTATTCAGTTTGGGAAAAACGGAGCGGGGTTAGGTGCGTTTATCGCGGTTTTAATTGCGTTCGTGGTGAACTACGCCTGTTATTTTTCCGAGATTTACCGCGGCGGTATTCAATCAATTTCCAAAGGGCAAAGCGAAGCGGGTATGGTTTTGGGGTTAACCAAACGGCAGATATTTTCCAAAATCATTCTCTTGCAGGTGGTTAAGCGTATCCTTCCGCCGATGAGCAACGAGATTATCACACTCGTGAAAGATACCGCGCTTTCTAACTCTATCGGTATTGTGGAAATTATATTACAGGCAAAACTCTTCACGCAACAGGCGATTTGGCCGCTGTTCTATTCGGGTGCGTTCTATCTGATTTTTGTGGGTGTTCTTACGTTACTGTTTGGGTATTTAGAAAAGAAGCTCTCGTATTTTAAGGCGTAATGATAAGGCGTGGGTATAGGTGAATTATGGCGTATCTTGAAATTAACAATTTTGTAAAAAAGTTCGGTGATACCGACGTCTTAAAAGGTATTGACTTAAACCTTGAAAAAGGGCAAGTGGTTTCCGTTATCGGCTCTTCCGGTAGCGGAAAAACCACGTTTCTTCGGTGTATTAACTTTTTGGAAACGCCCGATAGCGGCAGTATGCTGCTCGATAACGAACTTCTGCTCGACGGAACTGCCGTCAAAAAGGCTTCGGATTCCGTTTTGCGTAAAAAGAGATTGAACTTCGGGCTTGTTTTTCAATCGTTCAATCTTTTTCCGCAGTATTCGGTTATGCGGAATATTACGCTTGCGCCCACGCTTTTGTTGAGCGAAAGAATCCACAAAAGAAGACAAAAAGAAGAATACCTCAAAGAGAAAGCAAAAATAGAAACCGAGGCGAAAGCGTTGCTTGAAAAGATAGGACTTGCCGATAAGGCGAACGCCTATCCGTGCGAGCTTTCGGGCGGACAGTGCCAACGCGTAGCGATTGCAAGGGCGCTTGCCTTAAAACCGAAGATTTTATGCTTTGACGAACCGACTTCTGCGTTAGACCCCGAATTGACGGGCGAAGTGTTAAAGGTTATCCGCGCGCTGAAAGACGAGGGAACGACGATGATAATCGTTACGCACGAGATGGGCTTTGCAAAGAACGTTTCGGACAAAGTCGTATTTATGGCGGACGGCGTTATCGAAGAAGAGGGTACGCCCGAAGATATTTTTGAAAGACCGAAATCAGAAAAACTTATTCACTTTTTATCAAATATAAATAATAAGGATGGGGAAAGAGATGAGTAACGATATGCAAGACAACCATTACGAACTGTTCGATGCAATTTTGAAGCTGAAAAGCAGAGAGGATTGCGAGTTGTTTTTCCGCGACCTTTGCACCTATAAAGAACTCGATTCTATGGTGCAAAGAGTAGTTAGCGCAAAACTTTTGAAAAACGGTGAAACGTACGAGCAGATTATCGCGAAAACGGATATATCTTCCGCGACGCTTTCGCGCGTATCCCGTTGCGTGAAATACGGAGAGGGTTATAAAAAGTTTTTGTAACCGCAAAGCCTAATAAGCGCGTCGCACTCACGAAACGTAAAATGAATCAAGGGCAAAAGAAAAAGGAGCAGAAAACTGCTCCAATTTTTCGTATTTACAATTTTTCGAGGAAAAGAAAGGAATTATTTTTCCAAATATTCTTCCGTTTGCAAGGTATAAACGAGCGAACCGAGTTCGTACGAAACTTGCGTTTCCATTCTTAAAATCAAGTTGCGATTTACGTTATTTTCCGTTTTTTCTGCAATCCAAAGGACTTGTTTAGAACCGGGGTTTTTGGTGTTCAAGGATACTTCCACCGTGCGGTAGTTGATATTGCGTTCTTTTTGTTCGCCGTTACGGGTAAAGGTAAAGGTCGAACTTTCCGTGCTCGTAGAGAACGCTGCTTTCACTTCTTGAACGGCGCGCGTAAAAGGTGCGTATACGGCAAAGGTAGCCGTCGAGGAGGCGGAGGAAACGTTCACGCCGCGGAGCGCGAACAAAAGCTGTTCGTTATCCAAATAGCGCACGTCGTCGTCGATTTCAAAGGTGGAGGTATTTTCGTGGGTATTTTCGCCTGCTCTTTGCGTAACAACCGTCGTGCCTTCGCTTAAACTGTCGTTATAAGTAGTAACGAGCGCGTAATTGTATTCGTAATAGCAATCCTCTAACTTTTCTACCGTCACGTTGGCGGGGGAATGGGAGAGGAACTCTTTCTTTGAGGAAATCGGACGGAGATTATCTGCCGAGCGCAAGAACTTCGCTTCCGTCTCTACGCGGTCGGTAAAGGTTGCGCTTTCGTTTCCGTAGATGTATACGACGTCGATATTAAGAAGCGTCGTATAGGTATAATAGGTGATTCCGTTTTCCGATTGGGTGTTGAGTTTCGTCGTATACGTGCCGTTTTTATACTCTACTTTATAATCGCTAATCAAGCCGTCCTTAGGCTCGTGTTGAACTTTATACGTCAGCGTTTCAGTAATTTCCGCGCCTGCGTTGGGGTTGGTTTTCCAATTATCGCTAAACGTAACCGGTTTCGTCATTCCTGTACAAGCGGAAAGCAGGGTAACGCCGAGCGCAAGAGTTGTCAGTAAAGAAAGTTTTTTGTGTTTCATACCGTTTATAATCTACCTTCATCGTATTGCGAACGCGAAAGAAAAAGGTTTTATCACGCATTCTAATAACTATTATAGCACATTATTTTCGATTTGTAAAAACAAAAGCGAGATTTTCTGAAAAATATTATGAAAAAAAGCTAAAAAATTGCGTTGAATATGTTATAATGGTAGTATAAAAGAAAAACCGCGCGCGCAACGCGTGGAAAGGAGGCGAACGTATGCATACAATCTTAAAAGCGTATACCCTTTCCGAGTGTATGGAAATTATGGCGGAGCGTATCGCTACGTGTGAAGCAAGGGGAGAGCGCAATCTTGTCTTTTGCGAGGATAGGCTCACCTTGATAGCCGAGCGCGCTTTGTTAAAACGGCTCGGCGGCACGTTCCAAACGAGCGTAACGACGTTCGCCCGTTTTTTAAGCACGGAGGAGCGGACGATTAGTAAGCAAGGTTCGGTGATGGCGGTGGGCGAGGTAATGACGCGTTTGCAACGGGAAAACGCATTGCAATGTTTTACGTCCACGACGGGCGTGGGGAATAATGCGAAATGTATTTACGAAACGTTAGCGCAATTTTCCGCTTCCGAAATTACCCCCGAAATCCTGCGTGAGAGCGCGGCGTTGTTGCCCGACGACGTGTTACGAAAGAAAACGGTGGATTTAGCCGCGATTTACGAGGGGTATACCGCCTTTTTGAAAGAACGCGCTTTTCTCGACGAGAGTAGATATCTTTCCCTGCTTCCCGCCCGTATCCGCGCGGATAAAACCTTAAAAGATACCAACGTATTTTTCCTTTGTTACG
>JAZRBK010000243.1:0-4854 GCA_045635025.1 Candidatus Scatosoma sp. | reverse complement strand
GGGATTGCCTTGTACGACGTTGCAAAACGCCATAACGATGGTGAAAAGCGTGTTTGGATTACTGAAATAGGCATTACGGAAGCGTCTATGGGTGAGGTCGGAACTGCGGAATCGCAGGCTTTGAGCGCCGAATACGCTATGAGAATGTTGGATATTGTAGAAGAAAAAATGGCGTTTGTAGAAACGTGTTTCTGGTTCCGCTATTCGAACTGTTATTCGATGAACGTTAGCGAAGGGGAAAATAATTTTGGTTTGTTCTATTCGCCTGACGACCTTGTAAATCGTGGAAAACCGAAACCCGCGGCAATTGCTTTATATAAGCGTATCAACGGTGAGGATGCAGATATTTCACCTTTGTATTGGTATAGCGATAAATACGGCGTGGAGAGATAAAATGAACGCAAAAAACAATAAAATATGGCTCGGCGCAGCCTATTATCCCGAAGCTTGGACGGACGAAGTGATTGCCGATGATATCAATAAAATGAAGGAAATCGGCGTCAATGTTGTTCGCATGGCGGAGTTTGCTTGGAGTACGATGGAGCCTCGTGAAGGTGAATTTGATTTCAGCGTTTTTAAGAGTGTAACTCGTAAAATGGCGGCGGCAGGTATCGATGTAATTATGTGTACGCCGTCCGCAACGCCCCCGAAGTGGCTTACGGATAAGTATGAAGAAACGCTGATGATGAACGACAACGGCAAACGCAAACAGTTTGGCGGACGTTGTCATCCTTGCAAATCTAGCCCCATTATGCGCGAGAAAAACCGCATTATTGTAACGGAAATGGCAAAGGCGTTCAAGGATGAACCGAATATTATCGGTTGGCAAATCGACAATGAAATTTACCCTTATCGCGGGTGCTATTGTCCTATCTGCAAAAAGGGGTTTGGCAAGTGGTTGCAGAAGAAATATAAGACGGTAGAAAATCTCAACGACCAATGGGGCGGTAAACGCTGGAGCTTGGAGTATAGAGATTTTGACGACGTCATTCCACCCCGCGAGGATACGTGGAATCATCCATCGTTGTATATTGACTGGATTAACTATCACAGCGACGTGATTGTCGATTACGTTAAAGAACAAGCGGATATTTTGCACAAGTATTATACTTGTCCCATCGGCACGGATATGATGCCGCTTATGGAACAGAATTATTACAAGACGAACGCAAACTTGGACGTAGTGCAATTCAATCATTACGAAACGGAGCAGGACTTGCATAGAACGGGCTTTTGGGCGGATTTTATGCGTCCCATCAAGGATAGACCGTTCTGGTGTACGGAAACGCAAATCAACTGGAACGGCTCGGAATGGGCGGAATTCGGCTATCGTCCGAAGGGAAACGCCTATGTAAATACTTGGCTTCCTATCGCCAAAGGGGGCGAAGCAAATATGTATTGGCATTGGCGCGCGCATTACGCAGGGCATGAGCTTGCACACGGCGCAGTTCTTTCCAGCTCGGGAAGATTTTGCTTCAACGCAAACGAAATTAAGAAAGCGAGCGAAGATTTTGCAAAGTGTCAAGACTTGTTGCACGCAAATCCCGTAAAATCGGAAATTGCGATGCATTTTTCGGCAACGGCTTGGCTGAACTTAAAGCACGTTCCTATGGCAAAGGGCACGGACTATTTGAAATATATTGCGGACGTTTACCATAAATCTCTTCGTCATCATAATGTCGATTTGATTGATACGCCGCATACTTTGAAAGGCTATAAATTGTTGATTTCGCCCTTCCTTTCCTGTGTGGATGAAAATGGCTTGAAAGAACGTGTTATGCGTTGGGTAGAGGAAGGCGGTACGTGGATTGTTGGGCCTTTGAGCGATATTATGGCTGACAATGCGATGAAATATCGCAACGCACCGTACAGTTTCTTGGAAGAATTTGCAGGCATTTATACGGCTTTCCAAATGCCTATCAACAACGACGTATTCAAAGCGGAATGGGCAGACGGAAGCGAACTTAAAATTTCCCAAACATACGACGGATTTGAGGTTCGTAGCGCGGAAAGCTTGGGGACCTATACGAACGCCCATCCTAAAGCATTAACGGCAATTGCTTGTAAGCAGGTCGGCAAGGGTAAAGTCATTTTGCTCGGTACGATGATTTCGGGCGAAGATATGCTTCGGTTGGTGGAAAAGGAATGTGGTTTTGCCCCGATTGCAAACGCGAGTGAAAACGTTGAGTTGATTTCTCGTGGCGATTTGATTTTGGCGCTTGAGATGCAAAATGAGCAGGGCATGGTTGAGTTGAATGGAAAATATGAAGACGTATTGACGGGAACAATATACGAGAGTGAGACGGATATTTTACCGCATACGGTAATGGTATTAAAGCCTTGTGGAGGTGATAATCAATGAAAAACGTAAAGAAAGGAATGGCGCTTGCGATGTGTTTTCTAACGCTTGCTCTTTGCGCTTGCACTGCGACGACTGTCAATGCGGAAGAAAAAACGGCTACGACGGCAACGCCCTTATCTACTACACAAATGTATAATACAGCGAAAACGGAGAACACGACGGTGGAGCAAGAAAAAACGATATACGACGATATTGATTTATCTATTTTTGATACGGCGCGTTACGACAATGGCAAGTACATGCAATATTATTGGGATAGCAATATCACGTATAACGAATCTGCAATGATTATTCGTAATGCCGACGGTACGTTAGATGCCGTAAAATTGTTGTTTAACGTAGATGAAATTATTTCTGTGCGTAGTGCCGATTTGCAAACAAAATATGAAAAAGACGTTGACTATAAAATTGAAAACGGTAAGTTGATTATTTTAGAAGACGGCAATATTCCTATTTTGGAACATAACAAAATCTATTTCGATACAAAACCTGAAGTCGGCAAGATTGGCGGCACGGACGGAAACGGATATTTTCCGACGGTGGATGGTAAGTATGAAAAATATGTGGAAGCAGGGATTTTGTACGATTATCAAATTGCCGTTACCTATTATCATAAGGACAAGGGGAATTATACCGTACCGATGACGCAATCGAGAGAGTTTGACGGAGTAATTGGAAAGCTCGAACGCGGCGAAAGCGTAAATATCGCTTGCCTCGGCGACAGTATTTCCAACGGCTCTAACGCATCGGGCTTCTTCTCAACGAAACTGAACCCTTGTATGCCCACGTATTTCGGTTTGGTAGGCGATTATATCAAAGCAAAATATCATTATAAAAACGTGTATTTGTATGAAAGCGGAGAAGCATACGTAGCAGATAAGGAAAACGAAGAAACTCGTATCAAAATGACGAATTTCTCCGTGGGCGGTAAGGATACCTATTGGGGATTAACGCAAACGCAGGCAGTTGCGGCGGTAAAGCCCGATTTGGTGATTTTAGGCTTTGGTATGAACGACGGCTCGGCATACACAGGCGAAAAGGCATATTACAACAATATGCTGAAAATTATTGAAGAGATTCGCGCAACGAACCCTAATTGCGAATTTGTTGTACTTGGTACAATGCTTCCCAACGAGAATATTTGTTGGAGCGAGGGCGGAAAGTCGATTTTGGGCAATCAAGAAAAATATTTACCCAAATTGCAGACGCTTGCGCAGGAAGAAGCAGGGGTTGCACTTGCAGATATCACTACTTTGCACAAAGAGTATTTGACGGTGAAAAATTACCGTGATATGACGGGTAATAACGTCAATCACCCCAATGACTTCTTGGTACGTTTGTATGCGCAAACAATCGTGAAAACAATTTTTGGTTAAGAGGATATTTATGAAAGTACGCGTTATTCAGCCTGCATATACCTTCAATGCGGACGATTTACAAAAAAATTACGAAGGAATGGTTGCACTCATGGAAGAGTGCAACGAGCCTTTGGATATTATCGTAATGCCCGAGTATTGCGATATTCCTGCAGCGCAAAAAGGCAAAGCAGCGTATCGCGCGGCAATTGCGAAATACAACGCGCCCGTTATGCAAAAGGCGATTGAAATGGCAAAGCGTTGTCATTCGATCGTTTTCATAAACTGTGCATATGAGTTTAAACCAGGAAAATTCCGCAACACTACTCACGCGATTGACCGCGAGGGAAATATAGTAGGGAGATATTATAAAGCACACCCAGCACCGAGAGAAGACAAGCCTGAGGCTGTTGGCGGTTTGGAAATGGATAGTGCTTATTCCACGCCCGGCGCAAAGCCTTACGTTCTCGAAATTGAAGGTATTCGCTTTGGATTTATGACCTGCATGGATTTCTATATGTACGAAGAGTTTCCGCAGCTTGCGCGCGAAAAGGTGGATATTGTTATCGGCTGTTCCCATCAAAGAACAGATACGCATCAAGCCTTGGATATTATCAATCGCTTCCTTTCTTATCACGTCAACGCCTACCTGGTACGCTCGTCCGTATCTTTGGGAGAAGATTCTCCCATCGGCGGTTGTTCCTGCGTGATTGCACCGAACGGCGATGTTTTGGTAGATATGAAGAGTAAAGCTGGCTATGAAACGGTGGAGATTGACCCCACGAAGAAATATTATAAGTCGGCAGGTTTCAGCGGTTCTAATAAACCGCCTCAGCCCCATTATCAATACGTGGATGCAGGGCGCAGACCTTGGTTGTATAGAAACGGTGGGGCAAGCGTTGTTCGCAACGATGACCTTATGCCCTATCCCCGTCTTTGCGCACACAGAGGTTTTAACACGGTTGCGCCTGAAAACAGTATGCCTGCGTTCGGTGCGGCGATCGCACTCGGTGCCGAGGAGATCGAATTTGATCTCTGGATGACCAAAGACGGTAAGATTGTGTCTCTGCATGATGCGTGCATCGACCGTGTGTCGGACGGTCACGGACAGATTTGGGATCTGACATATGACGAACT
>JAZRBK010000242.1:0-3186 GCA_045635025.1 Candidatus Scatosoma sp. | reverse complement strand
GACCTTATCAAAGGCAAGAAAGTGGGTATCGTAGACGACGTGGTATCGACGGGCGCGTCCCTCAAAGGTTTAGAATTGCTCGTCGAAAAGGCAGGCGGCATTATCCACAAAAAGGCGTTCGTGCTCGCAGAGGATGCGGCGGCAGACCGTCCCGACGTCATATACCTTGCCACCATTCCTCTTTTTTAACGTTTTACACGCGTCTTTTAAGCCGCGTTTGTATGCGAATTAAGCCGTATTTAGACGCGAACGCTTTTTTTCGGCGAGCGCCGAAACGGGCGGTATAACCGCCTACTCGGTATCGCACCGTACCTAAAAGTTTTATCAAACGCATTTCATTTTCCGCAACGGATTTTCCGTTGCGGATTTTTTATCCGTGAACTTATATGAACTTATATCGGCTTTATATGCGCTTATATAGACGCTCTTTTTCCGTGAAAAACAGAGAAAACGTCAAAAAATACCCGTTTACTAAAAGGGAATTGCTGTTATTTTTTTATAAATACTTGCATTTTACGCGTTTATCGTTTATAATGTATATAGCCTAACGCTTTTTATTTTAGTCTTAGTAGGCACGATTAAAAGCTTAGTAGGCGCAATTAAAAGTTAAAAGACAAAATCTCTTTGAAAAAAGGAGGAAATTATGCACGATTATAACAGACAACCAAGAGTTATCGTAAAGAAAAAAGGCGGGTTTTTCGGCAAACTGTTTTGTTTGCTGCTCGGCTTTATTTTAGGCGTCGTTTCCGTTGTGGGCGGCGTTGCGGGCGTAGGATATTATTTCGTTAATAAAAAGGTTAGCGAAATCGACGAAATGGCGGGTGATAGCCTCCCCGTCGAGCTTTCCGCACTCCTTACGGACGAATATTACGAGGGAACGGTACTCAATCTCCTTGGTGGGATTGCGGAAGCTTCGGCTGAAATTGCTTCGGGGCAAGGCTCGCTTGAAACGCTCCTCCAAATCTCCCCCTCCGTGCAAACGACGGTAGATTCGATAGCTGTAAAGATGAAAGAACTCGGCTCGAATATTCCCCAAGAGGAAATCGCTGAAAAGCTGATGACGACCAGCTTTACCAATCTCCCCGCGTATTTTAAGGGCGAACTCGTCAATTCGTTCGTGCTTGGCGACTTGCTCGTCAGTACGGGTATGATTACCTTTGAAGACCTCACGAGCGATATGCCGATGATGGTGCTTTGCTACGGCGTAGAGGGCGAGGATTACCAAATCGACTACACGAACAAAAAAATCATTATGCTCGGCGACTCCAAACCCACCACCTTTGGCGACGTGCGCGAGGACGGGCTTACCGTCAATATTATGGAAGTTCCGCTCGACTCCTTCTTAACCGCCGAACCGACGGATAAAAAGACTTTGTACTTCCTTTACGGCAGAGAGAATATCCACTACGAGCTTATCTACGTGGAAAAGGGAGCTCCCGCTCCCGAGGGAACGACGAAATTAGAGGATAATCCCCTCTATCCCACCAAGGACGTTTACGCGAAGCTTATGAAAAAGCAAGTGGCGGCATACGCGTATACGCAGGGCGGCACGACGAACTACTATGCGGTTAACGAGTACGGCGAACCGCTCCTTTCCGATATCAATAACAAAACCTCGTATATAGCGCTTCAACCCTCGCAGGCGGACGGCTACGCTTACCAATACGAGCACCACGGCAAAACCTATTATCTCAAAGCGGACGATACGCTCCCCGCGATACGCGTAAAGGGTGTGCTTGCGGGCGGTTCGCTCGAAGCGTACGCGCCTGCATATTACGTTGTCGAGAACACGGAGGACGGTCAAAAAACCGACGTGTATTACACGCGTAACTGCATTAAAGATTTGGAGGATAAGGAAAAGGGCATCGTCTTTAATATGTCGAACAGATTAGAGCTTTACGACGTACTCGACGAGGGCGAAGTTGCAAGAAATCCCTTCTTAAAACACGTTTCGCACGTAACGCTTGACGAGCTTCCCATCGCCATCGAATCCTTGGCTTTAACGCAAGTTTTCGAAACGGATATTTATAAAATGAACGCGGAAAAAACGTATTTTGTGGACGCTTTGGGCAACCGACTTTACGAAAAAGACGGCGAATATTTCCAAGACGAGGCTTGCTTAGCTGCGGGAGAACGCGTGCTCGTCGGCACTTGGGCGTACCTTTTGGACGACCCCAACAATCCAAACGATAAACCCGAAGATTATACGGTTACGCAGGTGAATACCTTCGTGGAAAATATGAAAAAGAGTATCCAAGGCGCAAACCTCGGCAAGCTCGTAGACGACGAAATCATCACCTTTACGGACGATTCCGCAAGCGGCGGACAGACGGCGGTGCAAAAGAAAACGGAGTTTATGACGAAAACCGTCAACGGCAACAAGCTTAGCGAAATGTCGATTACCCAGCTTTTGGAAATGCTGCTTGAAATGCCGAATACCTAATCCTAATCCTAATTGGCGACGATTCGCCGTTAGGCGTATCCCGCGCGCGGAACGTTCGTGGAATATGCGCAGAGGATTTGCGCGTTAGCGTGTTAGCGGATTATTTAAGGGAATTGAGAAAATATAGCATTTTTCGTAATAATTTCTATGAAAACGGGAATAATTTCCTTGAAAACGCAAAAAATTGATTGACTAATTATAAAAAATGGGCTATAATAGCTTAGCACGGTTGAAAAAGCCGTGTAAACCTTGTATGCGAAAGCATACCGAATAAGACCAGGAGGTAAAAAAGTATGGCTAAATACGAAATGCTGTATCTAATCAACAACGATTTGACGGATGAAGCAAAGGAAGCCAAAGTTGCGAAGTACGAGGACGTCGTAAAATCGATGGGCGGCAGCGTAGCATCCACCGACAAGTGGGGCACGAAGAAAACCGCTTACCCTATCAACTTCAAAAACGAAGCTTACTACGTTTTGATGACGTTCGAAGCGAACGGGAAAATCGTTGAAGAGCTGAAACGTGTTGCAGGTATCGATGCAGACGTTGTCAGACGCTTGATTACGAAACTCAACTGATAAGAGGATAAGGAAAATGAACAAGGTATTTTTAATCGGAAACTTGACGCGCGACCCTGAACTGCGTGAAACGCCCTCCGGCGTTCCTATGTGCCGTTTTGCTATCGCCGTACAACGCCCCTACTCGTCGCAAGACGGAGAACGTCAAACGGACTTCTTTGAATG
>JAZRBK010000241.1:0-1566 GCA_045635025.1 Candidatus Scatosoma sp. | reverse complement strand
AAGCCTCTCAACGTTGAAAAGAAAAAGCTGGGACAAGTTCTCGAAAACGAGGAAATCCGTACAATTATTAGTGCAATTGGTGCTGGCTTTGACCCCGATTTTAAACTGGATAAAATCAATTATAACAAAGTCATCATTCTTTCGGATGCAGACCAAGACGGTATGCACATTCGTTGTATCTTGCTTACCTTCTTCTTCCGTTATATGCGCCCGCTTGTCAACGAAGGACACGTTTATATTGGTATGCCACCTTTATATAAAGTTTATAAAGGGGATAAGGTTGAGTATGCTTATGATGATAAGGAACTTAACGAGAAGATTGAAAAAATCGGTAAGGGCTATCAACTCCAACGCTATAAAGGTCTTGGTGAAATGAGTGCGGAGCAACTTTGGGAAACCACGATGAATCCCGCCACAAGAAACCTAATTCAGGTAACCGTGGAAGACGCGGCAAAAGCGGAGCGTATGATTACGACGTTGATGGGCGACAAGGTAGAAGGCAGAAAGGAATTCCTTGCAAAATATGCAAACTTTAACAAGCACGACACATTTATGGATAAAATAGACAAGAAGGAGGGCGACAATGGCGAGAACTAAAAAAGAACCGGAAATCATCGAGCCTACCGGACAATTATACGTTGAACCCTTAGAAAAAGTTCTCCATTCGTCGATGTTGCCTTACGCGGAGTTCGTTATTTTAGACCGCGCATTGCCCCGCGTAGAAGACGGCTTAAAGCCCGTGCAAAGACGTATCTTGTACACAATGAGCGAAATGGGACTCACGCCCGATAAACCGCATAAAAAGAGTGCGCGTATCGTCGGTGACTGTATGGGTAAATTCCATCCCCACGGCGACAGCTCGGTATACGACGCGATGGTGCGTATGGCACAGCAATTCAATATGGGAAAAACCCTTGTCAACGGCCACGGCAACTTCGGTTCGGTGGACGGCGACCCTGCGGCGGCTATGCGTTACACGGAAGCGAGAATGGAGCCGCTTGCTTTAGAGCTTTTGCGCGATATCGACAAGGAAACGGTCAGCTTTTCCTTGAACTTTGACGATAGCTTAAAGGAGCCTGACGTTCTTCCCGGGCGTTTTCCCAACCTTTTGGTCAACGGCGCTTCGGGTATTGCCGTCGGTTTGGCTACGAATATCCCTACGCACAACTTAGAAGAAGTTATCAACGGCGTGGTGGCGTATATTGATAATCCTGCGATATCGCTTGAAGAGATGATGGAATACATTCCTTGCCCCGATTTCCCTACGGGCGGACTTATTCTTGCGAACGAGCTTATCCAAGCGTATAAAACTGGTCGTGGTAAAATCACGCTTCGTGCAAAAATCCATACGGAAAAGCTGGATAACGGTAAGACGAATCTCGTCATTACCGAACTGCCTTATCAAGTTAATAAAGCGCAACTTTTGCGTAAAATCGTGGAGCTTTGTGAGGAAAAAGAGGACGAGCTTGCGAGCGTGGACCACGTTGCGGACGAATCGGATAGAACGGGTATGCGCGCGGTGGTTCGCGTAAAAAAGGATGCGGATATTTCTTCTATTTTGAAATG
>JAZRBK010000240.1:0-1538 GCA_045635025.1 Candidatus Scatosoma sp. | reverse complement strand
CTACGCTAAACTTGGAAACGGAGGAAATACTCTTAATCTCATCGTCCATAGAACGGGGTATGCTCATCATATTCAGTCCAGGACCGATATTCTTTTGCGATTCTTCCATATATTCGGCGTTGTACGGATTGAAAATAGGTCCAATCATCATTACCGCGAACATCGCGACAAGCAACACCGTCGCGCCGACCGCAAGTTTCTTAGATAAAAACGCTTTTAATCTCTGTTTTCCAGGGCTAACGATTTTTTCCACTTCAAACACTTTGGAATTATCCTTTTTCCCGTCGTCGCCGTCCTCATCGTCGTCTTTTTCGTTAAGGTACGCGTTCGTGCCGCCCATAAAGGTACGCTTCGCCCAACGCCAAAGCGTTTTCCCAAAACGAGAAATTGCACTGTCTTTCTTCTCTTCCAAAGGAGCTACGTTCTCTTCGTGAATTTCTTCCGTTTTCGTTTCGTCCGCTTTCACTTCTTGTAATTCGTTTACGTTTTTCTCTTCCACTACTTTGCGCCTCCTTTATTTATTTACGCGCACGCGCGGGTCAACCAAACCGTACGCAAGGTCGATAATCAAGTTCCCTGCCAAGCCGAGAATGACGTAGAACATTTGCAATGCCATCGCGACTTGATAATCTTTCCCGTTCAGCGCGTCCACGTACAATTTCCCAAGCCCGTTCAACCCGAACATCTGCTCGATGATAAGCGAGCCGGAGAAAATCCCTAAAAACCAACCGATTACGAGCGTAACAATAGGAATGAGCGCATTCCTAAACGCGTGGCGGTAGATAACCGATTTTTCTCGCAAACCTTTCGCGCGCGCCGTGCGAATACAGTCCATTGTCAAAGCTTCCGTCATCGACGAGCGAACGTATCTCGTCATACCGCCAAGCGAACAGAACGTCATAACGATAAGCGGCAACGACATATAATACATTTTATCGAGGAACTTTCTAAACCCCGTATAATTTGCATTCGGCGTGCTCATGCCTTGCACGGGGAATAACCCCAAGATAACCGCAAAGAACCAAATAAAAACGATTGCGATGATAAAGGTAGGAATGGAGTACCCGATAATCGAACCGATTTGTACCGCCGTATCCCGTTTCGAGCCTTTTTTCACAGCACAAAAGATACCCAAAGGAATGGTAATCCCAAGCGCGAGAATGGTAGCAAAAATATTTATAAACACCGTATTCATAAGCGGCTCGCCCAATAAATTGATAGCGTCCGTCTTATGCACGAAACTATATCCAAAGTTCCCCTGCAACAAGCCGTCAAAATGCCCGTTAAGTGGCGCAAGCCCCATCCAATAGAGGTAGCGCATCACGAGCGGCTCGTCCAAGCCCATTTGTTTACGCAGATTATTATACGTTGTTTCCCACAATCCATCTTTTTGAAGTTGGATTTGTTGGTCGGCAAGGCGCAACTGCGCGTAGTCTATATCAATACAGTTATAGATAATATAAAGCAAAAAGGATAATAAAAACGCAACGAGGACGATATATCCAAGACGTTTTAATATATACTTTAACATAAAAACT
>JAZRBK010000239.1:0-1546 GCA_045635025.1 Candidatus Scatosoma sp. | reverse complement strand
GATTGGCGAGGAAATCTTCCGTGAATGTAAAAACTTAACGAGCGTAACGCTTGGGGAAAACTTGGCGTCCATTGGGAAATGGGCTTTCTACGATTGCCGCGCTTTAACGCAAGTGGTTATTCCCAGTAGCGTTATTTCTATGGGTGAAAAGGTGTTCAATAATTGCGACGCGCTGAACGTTTATTGTCAGGCGGCAAGCCAACCGAGCAGTTGGGACGAGAATTGGAATTCGTCCAATCGTCCCGTGCAATGGGGATATAAAGCAAACTAAGGTAAATGCGAGTATATACAATTTAAGGTATACGCGAACGTAAAAATATGCAAAAACGGACGGTCTTGCCGTCCGTTTTTCTACGCCACTCGGCGTTTTGCGTTAGCATTAGAAAGAAAAAATAGGCGAAAAATAGGAAAAAGGCGCGAAAACACGTAAAAACGGGCAGAAAAAACCATTTCAAGAAAAAGTTTGAAAAAAATTCGTTCAAACGTTTGACAAAGCTTGTTTTTTTTGCTAAAATATTAACGTTGCTCTTTGGGCGCATTATGCCCTTTTTTCGGAAACGCTATCAAAACGAGCGGACAAGCCGAAAAAAAGCAACCTTAAACTCGCTTTCTTTTGAAATTGCGGTAAGGGCAGTTTCGAGAGGAAATATATTCCAATATTTTACAAGGAGGTCAAAAATATGCCTACTATCAACCAGCTCATCAAAAAGGGTAGAGAGCAGATTACCTACAAGTCCAAGAGCCCTATTTTGGACAACTGCCCTCAAAAGCGCGGCGTATGTTTGTCCGTTACCACGACTTCTCCTAAGAAGCCGAACTCCGCTATGCGTAAGATTGCACGTGTGCGCCTTACGAACAAGCAAGAAGGTACGGTCTACATTCCCGGTGAAGGTCACAACCTTCAAGAGCACAGCTCCGTTTTGATTAGAGGCGGACGTGTTAAGGACTTGCCCGGTGTACGTTATCACATCATTCGTGGCGCGCTTGACACCGCCGGCGTTGCAAAACGTAAGCAATCCCGTTCGAAATACGGCGCAAAACGCCCTAAATAAGAACAAGGCTCTGCTAAAAACCGCTTGAAGTATTCACTTTAAGCCGACACGACGCTCGAAAAACGTCAAAGTCGGTTGCGTTTTAAGACTAAAACCAAAACGCAAAAGACCTACTTGCAATCGGAATATAGCTCGAAAAGCCCCGAATAAAAGTAGGCAGTATGCAACGCAAGTTGCAGAAGATTCGCACTTTTCAAATCTAAATTAAGGAAAGCGCGATAGCTGTACTGAAGGGTAATGCCCTTATCAAAAAATTAAAAGCAGGATACTAATTTGCCTAGAAGAGGTAATGTCCCTAAAAGAGACGTTCTGCCCGACCCTATGTATAACAGCAAAGTCGTTACGAAGCTTATCAATCAAATTATGCTCGACGGCAAAAAGGGTACTGCGCAGACCATCGTTTACGATGCATTCAAAATGATGGGTGAAAAATTGAATATGGACCCGATGGAAATCTTCAAGCAGGCTATGGAAAACGTAATGCCTGTCGTAGA
>JAZRBK010000238.1:0-4820 GCA_045635025.1 Candidatus Scatosoma sp. | reverse complement strand
GCCACCTGTTCTCTGCCGATAGCCTGTCTGCCGTCGGGTAAAATCTTGGGCGATTGCGCCTTTTGGAGCGCCTCTATCTTCTCTTCCGTACGTTTTTTATTCTCGAACGCCGTCGTTGCGAGCGCAAACTCTTGCCGTCTTTCGTGCGCTAACCGTTCTTCTTCGTACGCCGTCGCTTCTAATCTGAGTTCTTTCAGTTCGATACCGCCGTCCTCTAAAACGCGAACACGCGCCGCCGCCTCGTCAATCAAATCAATTGCTTTGTCGGGCAAAAATCTGTCGGTTATATACCGCGAAGAAAGTTTTACCGCCGCCTCTATCGCCTCGTCGGTAATCACGATACCGTGGTGTGCTTCGTACTTGCCGCGCAAGCCTTTGAGTATGGAAATTGCGTCCGCTTCCGAGGGTTCTTCCACGTAAACGGGAGTAAAACGGCGTTCTAACGCACTATCCTTTTCAATATATTTTCTGTATTCCTCAATCGTCGTAGCGCCGATAAGCTGCAAATCGCCGCGCGCGAGCATAGGCTTTAAGATGTTCGCGGCGTCCATACCGTTATCCGACGAAGCGCCCGCCCCGACGAGCGTATGGATTTCGTCGATAAACAGCACCACGTCGCCGTCCTGCATAACCGCGCCCATTAAATCCTTTAAGCGTTCCTCAAAATCGCCGCGATAACGCGCGCCCGCTAACATACCTGGTAAGTCCACGGAAAATACCGTCTTATTCAAAAGCTGTTCGGGTACGTCGTTTTCTACAATCATACGCGACAACCCCTCGACGATAGCGCTCTTGCCGACGCCTGGTTCGCCAATGAGTACGGGATTATTCTTCAAGCGACGGGAAAGTACCTGAATAACCTTTTCAATCTCTTTCTTTCTGCCGATAACCGGGTCAATTTTGCCCTTTCGCGCACGCTCGGTCATATCCAAGCCGTATGCGGAAAGTTTTTCCATAACCTCGCTTCTCGCTTTCGTTGAAAACGCGTTCCCCTTCTCCATCGTAACCGTTTTTTTGCTCGCCCAATCCTCTTGCTTTTGCGCACTCTGCGCATTTTCAGCGTTAGCGGTATATTCGCTCGTCAAAGGGTCAGTCGCATCCAAGCTTACCGTTTCTTCCCCGAAAATCTTTTTATGTTTGAGCACCAAAAGTGCGTTTTTCGTCTTAGTCAAAAGTTCGTCTACGTTGGCGAGTTTTTTGAGGAGTTTTACGGCTACGCAGTCGGCGTTTTCCAAAATCGCGTATAACATATGCGCCGTGGCCGCCGGCGTATGCGTTTCGTGCGAGAAAATAACCGCTCTGTCATACATCTTTCGCGTGCGTTGCGTAAGCCCCTCGATTTTCGTCTCCTTGTCGAGCGTTTTGAAAAAGAGTTCCTGATACTCGTTTTTCGTAATTCCCTCGCCCGCTAAAACACCGTACGCCGTACAGGTTGGTATCGATAAAAACGCGTAGATAAAATGCTCGCTACCCACGTAGCTTGCGCCCTGCTCCGCCGTAACCGTGTTGGCTATCGTCAGCGCTTCTGTGTTATTGTGGATAACTCTTCGCAAAAGTTACATTTTCTTCTTCCTTTCCGTTTATTTTTTTCGCGCCTGTGTTTTTGATTATTTCCTCTTTTTAGGCTAACGACCGCCGTTTGCGCGTTAGCGCAATATTTCAGCTCTGCCGCGTAAAACGAAGCTCGTAATCCGTAGCTTTGCGTAACCCGCATTTACACGCACTCCGCATTTACACGCAGTCCGCATTTGCACGCACCTCGCATTTCTGCATAGTCCGCGCTCCGCCCTTTTAATCGGTGCGGATAACGAGTTCGGGCAGAACCTTGTGTACGATTTGCGCGCGCATTAAATCGCAATCGTATTCCCCGCGACCCTGCAAACCGTTTTCCAAGCGGAAGGATTCCGGCCGCATATCCGCTATAAAATCGTTAAATCCACGCATATCCACCGCCTTGAAAAACCCGAGCGCCATTCCAAGTTTCACCTTGACCATACCCTCCGTCAGTTCCGCAAGTGGTAAAAGTGCACAATTAGTAAGCGTTCCGTAAGCGCGTAAACAGGAATCCCGCAAAGCTACTTTGTTTTCTTTTAGCATTTGCTCCCGTGCACGGATTTCTAAATCGCAAAGATTCATCGTCATTCGCATCATTTGTTGGAGCACTTCCCCTTCGGATACGCCCAGCGTTCGCTCGTTACTGACTTGATAGCTATACCCCTCCGCCGCCGTGCCTTCTCCAAATACACCGCGAACGGTTAATCCTCCCGCTTTGAGTTTCGGCAGAAAACTTTCGAGTTCCTTGCTCCAAGCGAGACCGGGTAAAAACATCATAACCGACGCGCGCATTCCCGTACCGAGATTGCTCGGACAAGCCGTTAAATACCCCATTTGCTCGTCGTAAGCAAACTGCATTGCCGCCGCTAAACCGTCGTCGATTCCGCTAATGCGTTCATAGGCTTTGTATAAATCAAAACCTTTCAAAATATACTGCTCGCGCAGGTGGTCCTCTTCGTTGACCATTACGGAAATCGCTTTATCCGCAGAGATAAACGCCGCCGCCTTTCCCTTGCGTTTGGGCAGAGCGGGACTGATGAGGTGCTGCTCTTTGAGCAGAGTCGCCTCCTCGCGGGATACCGCGCCCATATCGTAACGCTTAAACTCGTCTAACTCATTAAGCGCGCTCCCTACAAGGTAAACGATTTCTTGGGCAAGTTTATCGTCTAATCCGTCGGGAAATGGATACGCCGCAAGATTTCGCGCCAATCTTAGCCGCGTGGAGGTTACGATTGTTTCGATGAATGCGGGCGATTGCGCCATACGTATTCCTCCTTAAATCCCTTATCTAAACGCGCGGAAAGCTCTTCACATTCGCGGGCGCTTTCGTAGTCCTTTTCGTCGTTGTATTTATCCGCAAGCTTATCGAGCTCCGCTACCCGTTTCGCCGTTTTTTCCTCTTCTGAGTCGTAAGGCCGCTTACCTACGTGGCGTTGGGCTGCCCCCTGCATTTTCTCAATAGCAGGCAAAAGCGCCTGTTTCATAGCCGTATAACAATGCGCGCAACCGACTAAATTACGCCTTTTAATTTCCGCAAACGTCGCACCGCAATACGGACATTCCAAAAGAGCGCCTTCCTCGTTTTCAACGCTTAAAAAGATTTTATGGTAACAGTCTAAACAATAATACCGTACCTCTTTTTTGCCACGTTTTATCTGCTCGTACAATTTCGTAGCTTGATTTTTTCCGCAATGTCCGCACAGCATATCCGTTTATTTTTCTCCCTTACTCGCCTCATTCTTTCCGTTTGCTTTTTTCTTTTTAGGCATAAGCAACGAACGGAAAAATACCCAAAGCACTTCTAAAACCTGCAACGGCACGCCCAACAGAAACAAACACCAAAGCACACCGTAATTTTCCCCGCCCGCGATAAAGAGCCGTAAGCTTAAAAATAAATCCGCAAGCACCGACCATACGAGCAAGGATACCGCACCGAAGTTGATAAGGCGGTATTTCCAAACGCCCGCATAGACGATAAGCAAAATACAGTTGAGCGGTACGGCGTATAAAAATACGAGCCAACCCGCCCAATCGGGTTTGATAAATTGCAAAAGCACGAACGCAAACGTCGCCACAAGCCAAACGATACCGCAGGATAAAAGCATAATCAAAATATGCAAACCGTCCGTCTTACGCGGAGAAAGGTGCGTTTGCTCTTTTTTAGGCGGTTCTTCGCCTATCAGCTCACCAAGACTGACCTTGTAAAGCTTGGCAAGTTGCAACAGGATATAAATATCCGGAACGCCGCCGCCCGATTCCCATTTGGAAACGGACTTGTCCGAATAATTGATTTTTTCCGCAAGTTCCGCTTGCGTGAGCCCCGCCGCCTTACGGTAATGCGCGAGGTTTTTTGCTATTTTTTCGTTAATTTGCGTAGAGTACTCCATAATCCTATCATAACATTTTTTTCGCGTTTCGTCAAGCGCGTAAAGGGGTTTTCTTTTATTTTTACGGCAAAGCCGTAAATTATAACCGCTAAATATGTTATATATAATAAAAAAGATTTCCCTAAACGCCGTAGAGAAATCTTCTTTTTGTGTTTTCCGTTTGATTTTTATGATTGTTTGGCGTATTAGCCGTAAACTGTTCGCGGGTTTTTTATTCCGAAGAAAAGTTTATCCGTTCAACGTCAATACGCAATCAATACGCACGGGCGAACACGATAACGTGTTTCGCTTCCTTGCCGCATACCGCGCATTTTTCCGCGCTTTCGCCCTCTGCGTAAACGCGTGCCGTAGCCGCCGTTTCTTCCTTGACTTTATCCTCGCATTCACGGCAACCGCACCAGCCCGCTTTGACGAACTTACCCGCTTCCACGCCCGCAAGAATACCTTGCATATCGTCTGCGTATACGATACGGCTATCGCGGTGTGCTTTTGCTTTTTCAAGCATATTCTTTTGGATTTGCGCAAGCAACGATTTTACGTTCTCCACGGTGTCCGCAAGCGATACCTCCGACTTTTCAAGCGTGTCGCGGCGCGCGCAAGTCATCTTGCCCGCTTCGATGTCGCGAGGGCCGAGTTCGATACGCAAAGGCACGCCTTTCATCTCCCATTCGTTGAACTTCCAACCAGGGCTATTATCGGTGTTATCGAGGGTTACTCGAATACCTGCCCCCTCCAAATCCGCTTTTAACGCTTCGCAAGCTTCCACTACGCCGCCCTTTCGCGCCGCGATAGGAACGATAACGCATTGGACGGGTGCAACTACGGGCGGAAGCACCAAACCGCGCTCGTCGCCGTGCGTCATAATGATTGCGCCGATAA
>JAZRBK010000237.1:0-1878 GCA_045635025.1 Candidatus Scatosoma sp. | reverse complement strand
AGACAACAATGGTTCAAAACTGAATTTTAATGGTTGTTTTGGATCCATCGGCGGTTTGACGACGGGCATAATTTGTTTGCTTGTGAGTGGTTGCTTGGTGGTATTTAAGAAAAAAGAAGATTGATATAAGCAAAGGCTGTGTCCTATGCTTTTTTGCGGCACAGGGCAACAGTCAAAAGGAGAAGTATTATGAAAAAGAAATTGATAACTTTGTTGGCGATGTCAATGGCTACGGTATGTATGTTTACTGCTTGCGGTGGTGGAAATACATCCGATAGTTCTATCGGTAATGGCGGTAGCGGTGATAAAATTTACGCTGGCGAAGAGCTTTTTGTAAGCATGCATTTGGCTGGGTTTGATCGTTGGCTTGACGATTATGCCGTGGCGTTTGAAGAAGAAACTGGCTGTAAGGTGACTATTAACTGGAATCCTTCCTTGAATGCTGAGGCTCGTACGATTTTTATGTCGGATAGCTATATTTTGGACGATTTGTATTTTGCGGGCGTTACCGATTTGTGGGTGGATTGGGCAAAAGAAGGGAAGTTGCTCGCTATCGACGGCTTTGACGGTATTTTGCGCGATGAAGCGAAAGATTTGGGTATGTACAACGGTAAAAAGTATACCTTGGACGTGTTGTTGCCTCCTATGGGTTTGGTATACAATCAAGAATATTTGAATGCGATTCCTTCGAGTGGTGCATATACGCAGGGTCAATTCCCTGAAACGTTCCAAGGTTTGTTAGATCTTTGCGATAAAATCAATGAGATGGGTACAATCAACGGTATTGCTGTAAAACCGATGAGTTGGGGTGGCAAAGTGGAAGATTTGTTCGATATGTACAAATTGCTTTGGTCGCAGGGCAATGGCGGTGCTGATTATACTGCGTTTGTCAACCAGCAGGGCGAAGAACCTGTAGAAGAATATTTCAAGAGTCAATCCATTAAAAATGCCTTGGAAGGTATGGTTAAGCTTTTGAATGTGAAAAATGGCTATTCTACGAACTCTATTAAGGGTTGCGGTGAAAAAGATCATATTGCACAGCAGCAGAACTTTTTAAATGGCGAATGTGTATTCTGTCCTTCGGGAAGCTGGTTTGCAACGGAAATGAAAGACAGTATCACGAAAGATACGTTTGAATTTGGTTTTGCAAATATGCCTTTGTATAACGAAGCGGAAACAACGCGTACAACGCTTATTAACGTGCCTACTGAAAATTTCTTTATTCCAAAAAATGCAGAAAATGCTGAATTGGCGGTAGAATTTTTAAAATTCGTATTTACGGCTGAAAATTGTGTTGAAATTCATAAAGAACTTGGCACACCTCTTGCAATTCAATATGATTTCAGCGATGAAGATATGGCAAGTATGGACAGTTTCTCCCAGCAAGTAACAAACATCGTTTTTGAGAACAAAATAGTAATGCGTGGTTCTAGCAATCCAATGTTCTTGAAGAACGTTACCAATGGTAGATTTGTGGATAAGAACGGTAATCAGTTGCAGGCATTCCATAGGATTGCCGACGGCACGTATAATTTGAGTAATATCGCTTCGCTCATGGCGGATAGCTACCTTGGGTTCAAGGGCGAATGGAACGATTATAGAAAGGCGGCAGGGCTTTCTAAGTAAAATTCTAAAAAAATAGATAAAAACGGAGCATAATTATGAAACTCATGCCTATGAAAAATAAAGAAAAATTGTGGAATGGAATTTTTGTCTATGGTATTTTGCTGTGGCCGATTATTCATTTTTGTATTTTTACCATAGGCATGAATATTTCTATGGTTGTGCAATCTTTTCAGGATTATCCCACCACGGATTTTTACTTTTTTGAAAACTATAAGGACGTCTTTTTGACCTTTCTTGGCAAAAATCCACAAG
>JAZRBK010000236.1:0-6672 GCA_045635025.1 Candidatus Scatosoma sp. | reverse complement strand
CTTGGCTCACGAGCCTTTTGATTGGGGAACCGTATTTTATGATAACGGCAGAAAACGGCTTACCCATGTACGTGCCGAAGCTCTTTACTTCCTCTACGTTACCCATTGTGGGTGGGATGATAGTTGCCATTGCGATTCTCGCGGCTTTGAGTTTGTTTTTAGCGCGCCCGCTCTTTTATAAAATGGCGTCGAAACCGTTCGAGTTTGCAAAGAAGACGAAAATCAAACCGAAATCGAACAGAAAAGCGCCCGTATTTCTTTCCGCGGTTAAAAAAGAATGGATTATGGCGTTCCGCGACGGTACAATAATCTCGCTTATTACGCAGTTTTTAATTATAATGCCGCTTGCGATTATCGTGCTTAACCGCCTTTACGAGGCAATGAACCTTAGCTTGTACGGCGTACAATTAACGGTAGTATTTAATTTCCTTATCGTGCTTTTGTTTATGCTTTCGGCGAATATCCGTATGGCGAGTGCGTATTCCAAAGAGGGGTATGCGGCACATTTGAATAAAACGCAACCCTCCAATTTCGGTTCGCGCTTGCTCTTTGCAAAACTCACCATAAACTTGGTGGCAGGACTCCTTGGAACGATTTTAGCAACGGTAATTTACAGTCAATATTACCTCGTGGGAACAGTCAATCTTTGGGTGTTTGCTATTACCGTTTACGCGGCGTTCGTAGCGCACTTGTTCTGGTGCGGGGAAATGGATTTAATGAATCCCCAATACGAGCAATACGCAACGTTTGCAGGGCAGACGAATAATCCCAACGAAAACAAAGCTTCGCTTTTGACGTTCGTGATTGCGCTCTTGTTTGCGGCGGTAGTATTCCTGTTAATGGACGAGGGGATTGCGAAGATTTGGCTTAAAGCTATGATTGCGGCAATTGCACTTGCGGCTTTCAAGATTTTCACGTTCTTCTTGAAAATCAGAGTGTACTATAAGGAGAAGTAAGATGAAGAAAACGGTTATTATTGCAATTTTCCTCGTATATCTCGCTTCTATCGTTGTAGTGCAGCTTCTTGGGATTCCGACGACGGTTCCGCAGGGCGGGGCGTATATAGACGGTATTGAGATAACGGGTATAGAGCTTTCGAACCCCGCCGACGGACAAAGTACGGAGATTCGTAGCAATCAACAGGCAGACGGACGGATGATGTACGGTTTTTATTACGTGGACGGGGAATACACGACGGATGAGGAAAGCTTGAAAAACAATCCCAACCGTATCAAAATCAACTATATTTTACAGCCCGACGACGCGGCGAAAGAGTATTTGGTTTATACGGTAGATAAAAATAAAGATGTGTATATTTCAGAGGAAACGGACGAACTCATATTCCTCAAAAAAGTACGCGTAGTGCTTTATATGAAAGAAAGACGCGCGAATATGGACGTACAAGATTCTATTATTATTTGGGCGTTGTAAAAAGGCGTTTTGAAAAGTTTCCGCGTTTATACGGATATACGGATGCGCTAAAAATCAAGACTTATAAAACGGCGAGCGTTTGCTCTACGTTAGAAATAAGAAAAAATGAAAACAAAAACAATAGGAAAAGGAGAAAAACTATGAAAAAGAACAAGAAGCTTCTTTTAGTCTCTGCGCTTTTGGGCGCAACGCTTGGGCTTTCCGCTGTTGCCGTAGGTTGTGGCGGGGGCGATTACAAGCTCTCGGATTTCGTTGTCAACACGGAACAAGTAACGAAAGTCTACACGGTAGGCGAGGAGGTGGATTTTTCCAAACTTGCTATGACGGCTACGTTTAGCGACGGGGAAAGTGAAGCGGTTGAAATTACCGAGGTTAAGTTCTATCTTAACGACGTTGACGTTACGGCTGACCTTTTGAAAATTACCGAAACGGCAGGGAAAAAGACAATCAAAGTCGTTTATACGACGAAGTACGGCGAAGATTTTGCAACGTTCACTATAACGGTAAACGAAGACGAAGAGGCTACGAAAAACACGATTGAATCGTTTAGTACGCCTCAATTCTACGTAGATTATCAAAAGAGCAAAGAAGACGCTACGAACGATAGCACGGCAAGTAGCTTTGAGGGTAGCTTCTTCAAAAACGAGGGGAGCGAATATTACGTAGTCGGCGACGATAACCCGTTCAAGTTTTTACCGGTAGCAGTAGGATTTAACGCAGATGCCTTTACAGAGTATACGATGGAGAGATTTGTGGCTTCCTCTACGGTTAGCGTACTTGACGGAGAAAACTTCGTGGCGTTGACGAAAGGAGATAAGGCGGGCGTAGATTACGCTTATGAATACAAACAAGGCGATACGTTGCTCGTAACGGAAGCTGCGAATAACAACGAATTCCAATTCACGAGCGCGGCAGTAGGTAAAGTATTCAAACTTAACGTAAAACCCAACGAAACATATTATGAGATTGGGGACGACGTTGACGCGGAAGAAGAAATCGTCGTAAAAGTAGTAGACGCATACAACGTATACGAAGCAAAGCAACTTTCCGTTATCGATAACACCGATAACCAAGAATGGGCGGCGATTAAAGGTTCGGTAGGCGTTACGCAAGCAAGTAAGAATGCAAACGGCGTCGTATTCCATTCGAATATCCAAGTAACGGCGGCAGATATTCCCGAAGCGTACCAATACACCCTTTCCGATTCGTATGCAATCGAATATAAGAGAACGAATGAGGCTGGACAGGTAGAGACAGGTAAACCCGAAGATTTCGGTTTGACGAGAACGTTCCTTTGGAATATGTACGACGGCAACCCCGACATTTATCGCCGTGTTTTAACGAGTGGTCAATCGTTCAATTTCTACGGCAACTATTTCGACTTAGACCTTTCCAAAATGCCTTTGGTTGCTTCGTTTGAAGCGGAGGGCGTTATCGACCAATATAAAGATGAGATTGACCGTTCTACCTGGTACGGAAACGACTTCTCCAACACCTCGCTCTTTGTGTTCGAGGGTACGGAAGGCACGGGTGGCGAAGCGGACGAATCGCTGACGTTTGTAAATCTTAATATGAAGGGTAACGCTAAGACGGAACAACTTGTCGTTACCGATAAGACGAAAGGTTACCAAAAAGAAACGCTCGTTTACGGCGGTTCGCTTATCTTTGCGAAGGTAATGGAACTTGATGCAGATTACGATAATATACGTATGCAACATTTCTTTATTTCACTCTTTGCGGAAACGAACGCTACGGTAGATTACAACAGAACGAAATGCTACGACTCCTTCCAAGACGCGCTTTACGTTTGGAGCAAGGCAGAGGTAAATATTACCAATTCCTATTTCCAAAGAGCGGGCGGTCCGTTGATTATTATGAATCACGAAGACCCCGACGAGGATAATCCCGAAGAAAGAATCCCGACGGTTACGATTGGCGAAGAATGTGTTATGGAATCGTACTTGACGGGTACGGAAATCTGGTTTGGCTCCGTTGGAGCAGATTCGATTATGGAACAATTCATTGATTTGGATAAAGATGTGGTAAGATATCTTTCTACAATGGCAAACGCGCCTAAGTCAATCTACAATGAAAATGGTCAGATGAATATCGTTGTTCTTTTGATGCGCGACGCTACCGATGCTGCGACGGCTTTGACTGCACACGAAACGCAAGGCTATTTATCTTACGGCGACGCGAAACTCGATAGAATGTTTAATGATGATAATCCTTTAAGTCTTGGTAATTTAATTCACGACGTATCCGCTGGTAATCTTCCCTATAGCTTGCAAGTGCCTTTGTTTAACTTTGGCAATAACTTGTATTTCTCACTTGATGGTGATAATATTTCGATGTATAACGAGCAAAGAGAAGTAGTTACCAATCAACAAGTTGCAGGCGCAATGGCAATGGATTTGAAAACCTCCGACTATATCGGCGTAAGCCAAGGCGGTTTCAGTATCCTCTTCGGACTTATGCCCTACGAGTTACCCGCAGAAGAATAATCTTTCTAAGAACGATAAAATACCTCTCACGAAACTCGTGAGAGGTATTTTTTACGGCTCACCTTTTTATTCGAACGAAAATAGGTGGCGGACAAATAAAATCGTGTGTTTTATATAAAGCTACTCCCCGCCGAAATTGGCGGGGAGTAGCTTTGTTTTATGCGTTTATTATTTTATCTTTTCAAACTTATTTTCCAAAAACCGTTTTACGTCATAGCTTTGACGATAGATAAGATAGGTGGTTACCTTGGGGGCGGTAAAGTCTTTTAAGGTTACCTCTTCCAAAGCACCGCTTTCAATTTTATCTTTGACAAGTTTATACGGTAAGAAAGAATATCCAAGCCCTTTTTCAAGATAAGGCAAAAGCTTAGAGGAATTGTCCACGTCCAAGCGGAATACGTGGTTTTTCGGGAAAAGAGAACGGATAAACATGCCCGCCTCGCTCAACGTGAAATCGCACATTAAATAGGGGAGTTTGGAAAGTTGTGATTTCGTTACGCCGTCCGCGTATTCGTTTTTGCCCTTTCCGCATACGAGCACAACTCTATCCACGTCGAACACGTCGCAAGCATAGCCCTGTCTCTTCAAAGGTACGGCGGAGAATACCATATCGAGCATATTGTCTTGCAACTGTTGAATTAAATCGAGCGAGTGCCCAAGCATTACTTTAATGGAAGTAACGGTATTGTCTTTTAGACACTTGTCCACAAGCGGCTTTACGTAGATTTCGTATGTAGCGTTAATTGCGCCGATAGAAAACTTACGGCTATGCGCGGAGAGCGCGTTCATTTCCTCGATAGAGGTGTCTTGAAGCTCCAAGATACGTTCGGCATAGCGCAAGAAGATTTCGCCCGCTTCCGTCAAAGTAACCGTTTTTGAGCCGCGCGAAAAGAGCCGTTTGCCGACCTCTTTTTCAAGTTCGCTGATACGGTTGGTAACGGTGGATTGAGCGATGAGCAATTTCTCCGCCGCGAGCGTAAAGTTTTTTACTTTTGCCAAAAAAATAAATGTTTTGAGTTCTTCGGTATTCATAGAAAAAATTAATTATCCTTATCGGTTTTATCTATTATATTAATTATACTCGCTATTTTTCAAAAAAGCAAGTAAAAACAAAGTAAATATGCAATAAAAGGTAAAAAAATATAAATACTTTGATTTTCAAGTTTTTCCGTGTGTTTTTTGCGTGGAAGATTGACAAAAGCGTCATAAAATAGTATACTTATATAGGTAAATCAATCTAAAATCGTTAAGGATAAAACAAAATGGATTTTTCACATATTCAAACGAACGTTAAAAACCTCAAAGCAGAGCTTTCAGGCGGGAACTCGTTGGGCGAAAAAATAACCCTTGTCGCGGCTACGAAAATGCAAAGCGCAGAAGCTATCAACGCGGCGATTGAGGCGGGGGTAGACGCGGTTGCGGAGAACAAAGCGCAAGAGTTCCGCGATAAAAACGAGTTTCTATTACCCTGTCCGCGCCATTTCATAGGGCATTTGCAAACGAATAAAGTGAAATATTTGGTCGGAAAAGTGGAATTGTTCCATTCTTGCGACAGGGACGAGCTAGCAAACGAAATCGCCCGTTTGTCGGTAAACCGCGGCGTTGTTTCTAACGTTTTACTGCAAGTAAATATCGGGAGTGAGCTTTCCAAAGGCGGTTACGATTACGACGAAGCGAAAGAGGCATACGCCCGTATTTCTAACATCGTGGGATTGAAAGTAAAAGGCTTTATGGCTATGCTCCCTGAAAACGACGATAAACAATTACTCCGTTCGTTGGCGAGGAAAATGCGTTCGCTTTACGAGTGGGCGCGCTCGCAAAATCAAGAAATCGAATACCTGTCTATGGGCATGAGCGGGGATTATAAGCTCTGCGTGGAAGAGGGGAGCAATACGGTGCGCGTCGGTTCGACGATTTTCGGGGCGCGCGATTACGGCGTTCATAAGTAAACGCTTAAAAAACGCTAAGAATATAAAAAAGGGATTGGAATGGAGAAAAGCAGAAAAAAAAGAAAAATAGGTAAAAAATTACTTATCGCTTTATTGGTGTTAGTGATTTTTTCCGCAACTGCGCTCGGGGTAATGGAGCTCGGCGTTTGGTATACGGCTACGCATTGGGATTATTTTACGCCTACGTATGCGAAGGTGGATATTCAGCCGTTGCTTTATAAATCCGAACGCACGGACGAGGATTACGAAACGATTTATCGGCAAACAGGCTTGACGCGTATCGGCGTAGACGGACTTTTGGAAAATGGAAAACACGCGCGGATTTTGGATTTGCAAACCGCCTTTTTCAAGAAATACGAGCTCTCCATCGAGCACTTCGCCGCGTTTACCTATATCGAAAGTATCAACGGGCGAATTCCGCTTGCCGAGCTGCAAGACGGCGACATTTTAGTAACGGCTACGACGCGCGTTTCGTGGTTTCGTTACGGACACGCCGCTATCGTTATCGACGCGAAAAATATGCTCATTGCCGAGGCGGTTGCCGTTGGTGAGGACAGTTGGATTGCAAGCGCGTACTCTTTCGAGGACTTAGCGGATTTTATCGTCCTTCGTCCAAAAGTTGACGAGAGTGTAAGAAAGCAAGCGGCTAAGTTTGCAAAGGAAAACCTCATCGGCTTGCCGTATCGTTTGACGACGGGGATTTTATCGGCAAAATACCAAGAAGAAATTAAAGGCTCGCAATGCGCGCACCTCGTTTGGTATGCGTACAAAACGTTTGGGATTGACCT
>JAZRBK010000235.1:0-2009 GCA_045635025.1 Candidatus Scatosoma sp. | reverse complement strand
GATGATTAAAGTATGCGTCTCTGTCTTTGTGAGGTTTCCCTACGTCAAGGTCTGCCGAACCCGCTTCAAAACGCTGACCGTCGCGCGTAACACCGTCCGACGCGTCGGACACAAATTGCTTTAACGTGCGCATTGATTCGATGACTTCGTAAGCAAAATCTTTATCGTAAGAATCCCCTTCGTCCGCAAACCACGCATTGTCATCTACCGCAGCTTTCCACTCGGTCGCAAAATCCGCCTGCTGTTTTTTCATCAGGTACGTACTCATTTCCAGGTTGTCAACGTCACCGTTTTGCTCACTTTCGTCGAGGAAGTTCAACCACATATCCATCTTTTCAAAAAGATTGATACCTTCTTTCAATGAACGCTTTGCAACCGCCGTCAACGTCTTGGCATACAAGTCCATATTCGTCAATCTGGAATATACCCGACCGTCCACCGTAACGTTTTTCTGCGCGTTCGTAGGAATATTGATATAGGAACAACGGGGATCTTGCGCGTATTCCACAACCGAATCCAACCATTCTTCGATTTTCGCCTCCTTAAAGCTCGTTGCATCACCGAGAAGAACGGGCACGTTTTGAGGATTCAAACGGAAATCCAGCAGGTTATCCACGTATGCCTTTTCCATAAATTTCGTCAAGTTGGCTTCGCCGTATTTGTTGTTGTCAAACATGACCGCCCAAGTACTTCTCGAATGCGTTTCATCGGAAATTTCATAACCCCAAACGGTTACTTCGACGGGAATCGTCGTTTTCTTACCGTCTACGTTTAACGTGAAATTACCCGTGTAAACGCCTGCGGGTTGCCCTTTGGGAATTTTTACCGAAACGTAAATACCTTGGTTGTTGCCCTTTGCAATTACGTTTTCGCCGTATTCAATTGCCGCATTCATAGGCAACAAGGCGTCGGGGGACATATCTCCGTCTTTATAAGGCGATAAGCCGTTGTAGAAGTGCTTTTCATCCCCTTCAACGTCACGCTCTAACTCGATATATTTTTCATGGTATAAATCGAAGTTTTCCTTGCCCAACGTATGATTTCCAGAAGTCAAATCACTCAGCGTCAACGTGTAAGAACGCACGTTATAATCAGGCGTCATAATAATCTGTGCCGCCTCGTGTTCGTTTTGGAACGCTTTTATCTCAAGCTGCAACGCGCCTGAATCGTACGTTTCTTGCTGTAATACCTTTTCCAAACTGTTTGTCGTGCAAATCTTAACATTTCCGTCCTCTACCACCGCAGAGGAATCTTCCGTAGAATTTTTGCAGGCAGCCGCCGATAAGAAAAAGGTAAATGCAAGCGCCGTTGTTAATATCTTCTTCACTATTGTTATTTCTCCATTCAATAATAAAAAACCACAACATCCGCCCCGCCTGCAAGACATTCTTACAGGCGAAACGGAATATAAACCTTAGTCAGTTATACCAGCCAACGACAGCATATTCTTCCAAACTGCATTGTCGTTTGCCGAACACTTATTGTAGATAGCAGCTGCGATTTGCTCTGCCGTACGACGGTCTTTCGGACTTTCACTGCAAAATTCGATTTCCAATTGCTTTTGACCATTTTCCGTACAAACGTCCGACATTGCCCCCGAACGCGTTAAGGGGGTTCTGTACCCCTTACCTACGTACCAATCGTCTACGCTGGTATCTTTGATGCGTTTCTGTTGAAGAGGCGAGAAACCTTTGAACAAATCGGAGCTATAATCCATCTGATATTTGAACGCAGTCGAAACACCCTTCGTTGCTTTCATGAACGTTTCGATACCCTTGTCACTTGCCATGAACATAAGGAAGTCCTTTGCCAAGTCTTTTGCATCGGAATTTTCGGGAACGAATGCAACGTGACCGCCAAGCGTCGATTTACAAGTTCTTGCTTCTTTTACGATAGCAAAATCCTTTTCGGATACGCCATCTACCGAGGTCTCACCTTCATCAACGGCTTTTACGATTGCAGCCAACTGCGTATTGTATGCAGCTTTTTCCGCATCAGAAAGCGTCTTG
>JAZRBK010000234.1:0-4157 GCA_045635025.1 Candidatus Scatosoma sp. | reverse complement strand
CACAACCCGATGAACAGCATTTGATTTTACGCGCTTGTCAAACGGGCGAGCCGATTATTGACGGCAAACGCATTGAAGTGAACGGCAAATACTATTTCAAAAAATAAGGAGTACAAATTATGAAAAATATTCTTGGGCTTTTATATTACGGACAAATCAACGAGGCAGAACGTAGCGACAATCCCCATTCGCATATTCAGCCGCCTGATGAAGAAGATAAGGCATACGACCTTTTATATGCTTCTTTATCGAAAGAGCAAAAAGAAATGTTTGAAAAATGGGAAGAACACTACGCCAACCGCATGGGCGATAGAATGGATTACACGTTCGCTCGTGGTTTCAAAATGGGGTTTCACCTTGCTTTGCAAGTGATGGATTTCGACCTGCCGTAACGCAAATTTTACAACTACATATCAATCGCAAAGGGTGGCAATTACGCCACCCTTTTTTGTTTGCGTTGAGTTTGGGTGAACTTTGGGGAAAGTAGCAGGCGTGAGAGTTTCGCGTGTGCTTGTCTTGAACAAGTGGCGGCGCTGCGCGCCGCCAGACAAGCACACGCGAAACAAACTGCTTGACCGACTGACAAAACGAAAAACGAAGCTTGCGGGCGGGGCGTTTGCGCTGAACCGCTTGCAAATCGCCCCGCGGTTTCCGTCAAGTTATTTTTCGTTTTTAACCGTTTTCTAATCCACCCGTATCACGTCAGTTACATTTTCGCATTCGTTTTATCACGTCCGCGCTTACTTCGCCTATGTATTCGCCTTCGTCCCAGCAGACGAAATTATCGAATAACAGTAGCTTTCTATCTTCTAACCCGATAGGACATACGATATCGTCGTCCATTATATCGGATATAAAGAATTGCGGTAAATCCTTTGAATACACGATTTTTTCGCCCGTTTTCTCGATATATTTTATGATATATGCGAGTGCGTCGTTTTTAATATATTCGTCCAACGGCTCGAAATCGTTTCGCCCGAAACGTTCTGTAAAATACAAGTTTTGCATTGTCTTTTGTCGGCGTTTCGTCTTAAAGCTGTAATCTTCCGTTTCTATAATCATTTTCGGCATAGTGCCGTCGGGAATATAAAATATCCCGTGAAAATGCAATCTATGCTTTTCGGGCGAGCGTTCCCATACGCCAATATATTTCCACCCGTAGCGGTTGGCGAAATTCCATAGACAACGGCGCAGGGATTTTCTAAAACTTTCTTCCGTATGTAGTTTTCCGTCATACGTGAACGTTACGAAATAATTAAATTCCTGCAAATTTGCTTTTCTCCACATACGAATACGTTTACAAATCAAGTTCCGTTTCTTTCGCTCAATATTCGCATCGACAAAATCAATCGTCTTGCCTACGTTGGGAAACAGCTCTTGCATAGCCGTAATTATCTTTTCACGCCTTGCTTGCGGTTTATCGTTTATATACTTTTGATACAGCTCGTCAAAGCGTTCTCGTTTTGTCATTTGACGTTCGATTTTAACCGTTTCTTTTGGCTTTTCCTTGACTTTTTCCGTCTGTTTGGGTTCTTGCTCGTCGCTCGTATTTTCAACGCGTTCTTCGGGCAAAGAATACGTTTCCGTTTCTATTTCTTCCGTAACGGTTATAACTTCTTCTTCGCGCTTACGCCGTGGCTTTGTAGGCCGCGTCGTATGCGGTATTGCTATATAGCTAATACCGTCTTTGTAGATTTTTGCTTCTGGAAATGGCATTGCTTATCACCCCCTTAAACGCCATACAAGCCGTTTATGAAATAGCTGTTTTGTGCTTTGAGTTCGTCCACGCTTGCCCGTACCGTTTTATACGTCAGATAGTCCATAAGCCCAACGCCCGATTTTAACGCTAAATCGTTAAAATAATCGGAAAAACAGTCCGTAGTGAAGCGTTCGCGGTATATTTTGTAATTCGCCAAGAAATACCGCTTCTTTTCTGGTTTATTATCCTGCGTACCGCGTTCCTTTTCTATGCTTAAAACGCTGTACCCGTAACGGTTATAAATACGCTCGTTCCGCGCCCATATCTTACTTACGATGATTTTCAGCATATACACAAGCAACGTGTTATCGCCGCGCTTATGCCGAAAATCGTAATACATAGATATAAACCGTGAAAACGCCCAATCATATAGCATTTCTTCTATGGTGTAGAAGGGCAAGGCGAGTTTTTGCGTTCCGCTGTTTACTATCGTTAAAATGTCCGCAAGCTCGCGCGCGTCTGCTCCCCAGCTTTCAGGGCGTTGTTCGTCCGTAAACACCTTGATGAACGGGAAATTATCTACCGTCGCAGAGTGCCGACACATTTTCAGCCAAGCGTTGAAAAGGTCGTTTTTCTGGTTGGCTTCTTCCGTGTTTTTCTTGACTTCTTTCAGCTCTAAATTGTTCGCACGTTCCTTGCCGACTTCGGTTATTACCACAACGCCAAACTCAAAGCTACCTGCTTTGGGGTTGTTCTCAATTACCTTTTTACCGAGCCTTAACACGTCGAAATCGAGTATATGCGCGAACCGTGAATTTTCCACGTTAGGACGCTTGGGAAAGAAATTAAACGACCACAAGGGGAAATTGCCTTCGTCGTATAAAATATCTTCTTCGCGTATGGAATAATTTGCCACGAGTAAGCTGCTTTCTATAACGTAGATAAAGTATAATTTTGCGTAAGTTTCCAACACGTCGAACAGGTATTCCCGTTTTAATGCGTTGTCGAAATACAGTCCGTATTTTTCCGTATCGTACCCATACAACTGCCAAACCGAACACCCGTGTTTCTCGTATCTTTCCCGCTTTTGGGCTACCCATGTACGGATTGAAGCAAGATTATACACCCTGCCGTATGCCATACACGCTTTTAGCTCGTTTTCAAAGCATATCCACGGAAAAAACGGGAATTTCATATCTTGTTTTTGTAACCGCGTAAATGCTTCTTGACGGAACATAACCGTTTGCGATAGCGACATATCCGTTATGTGCGTTGTTTTGCGTTTACCCATACTACCGCAGGACATTGAAACGATAGGCAATTCCTTGATAAACCCGCAATTTCTCGCTTCGTGATGGTGTAACACTCGCATTGCGATTTTTTCACGTATGCGAGTGAAGATGATCCACGCGATTGTACCCGTTAAAAGCCACGGGAAATAACGCAACACAAGCAACAAATCTTTCAATAGGTTTACTATTTGGGGATAAAGCGAAGAAATATCGAACGAAACGGCAAAATAGAAATAGTACGATATAAACGCTACGCCGATGGATAGGAAATTGACGTTTGCAAGCCATATCCAAAGCCACGCCGTTTTCCAATGCTTTGTTTCGTCTAAATACCGTATGTAACCCAATATAAACCGCTTTATAGGTTGATAGGTTACGCCGCTTATTTTCTTTACTATTCGTAGTGGTCGGGTATCTTGGTTATGCCTTGTGTTCGGGGTTGCGTAAATCTTTTTTACAACAATTATCGCTAATATCGCTACGGGGAGCAAGAGCAGTAAAAATCGTGAAAATATCTCTAATTTTTGCCCGATTATCCCGAAATATCCGCCGAGGTAAGAGCCGTTGAATAGGAGCGTAAAAAACACTCTGAATTTCAACCAAAATACGCTTGCCGTTGTAGGCATTGCCACCGTTTCGCCTTGTAGCGTTTCCGACGGCTGTATCACGTCAACGGGCGTGCTATTTTCCAGCTCGAATATCTCGCTAAAATAGAACTTTACCGACGAGCCTATCCCGCAAATCGTTTCCCATAATCGCTCATACGATTTTGTGCAATACGCTATGCCTATAATTAAAAAAATCGCCGTTATCACTACGGATAGGGCGATATAAATTTTACGTAAAATCCGCATAATCCGTTCTCCTTATTAAGAGCGATTTTGTGGTTTCGTCGTAAAGCGTATTTTCGTCTATAACTACGAACCTATAAACGGTATCGTTTTTTTGCATTGTGATTACGCCGTCTGTATAGTCCGTTATTTCCAACAAAATCACTTCGTTATTTTCCGCTTTATACCACGCTCCGCTTGCTGTGAACGCAGCCATGGTATCGTCTTTTGCTTCAAAAATCTCGCCTTTGTACGCGCTCAAATCGTTCGGATAGTCCGATAATCGGTTGCCCGTATAGAGCAGACAACCGACCACCAAGACCGTCAGAATCAATA
>JAZRBK010000233.1:0-2038 GCA_045635025.1 Candidatus Scatosoma sp. | reverse complement strand
TTCTTTGTTTACTGCGTATCAAAATTTGCATTCCGTATGCGATTGATGCTGGTTCACGCGCAAGAAAGGGACAGGTATGCGTAGAATATGCGTACCTGTCCCTTTCTTGTTTTATATTATTCTATTATGCCTTAATAATTTCAATTTCCTGCGGTGCCGAAATGAACGTATTGATTTTCCCATCTTCTCCTACGGTATGTTCTACACAAACAATACCATACGGAGTCGGCAAAGTTGCTTTTACGTGTTTTAATCCGCTTAAATGGGGCTTAATAATAACTCGTCTCATACCTGCCCCCATTGTTTTAACGCCAACAACCGTTTCCATAAGGTAAGGAATCACCCCTGCAGACCAGCCGTGGCAAAAACTGTGGCGATAGCTGGTATAGCAGAAGTTACCAAAGCCGCCATGAATATCTTTTATCCCTTCTTGAGGCATTTCGTCCAACCTTCCGCTGCCTTTCAACCATTCCAAATCAAAATCCTCCCAAAACGTCGTAGCCCCCACAGAAAGCATTCCGCCGTAATATTCTTTCATCATAGAAAGAGCAGCCTCATAGCTCCCAAACCCTGCAACCGCCGTTAAAATAGGATATGACTGAAAAGTGGAAAGTCCCTTTGCTCCACCATGCAGCAAAGTGTCCTTCATGCTATCATTGCTATCTCCTGCCCATACCCCCAAAGCAGCAATCTGTTTATAAATATGAATTTCATATTTTCTTTGATTGATACGTGCAATGAGTTCATCACAAAGGCTACAATCCAAACAAAACTCCAACAGCATCTCTTTAGCCGCCTGTAACGCCAGTTTTGTCAAATATGCTACCCCTGCAAAACGCTCCGATTCTTTTTTATCCGTGTCCGCTTCCCCGTCTGCATAACGTGAGGGCCAATCAATGAAATTGTAGCAATAACATACTCTTCCGTCTGCCGCTACACAAGGCGCAACAATTTGTTCAACAATCCCTTGCATATAAGGAAGATACCGCTCAAATTTATTTTTATCGCCGCTTACCCTATACGCCTCTTGCAAACAAAGAATCCACCAAAGAGAGTAAGTAGGCATTCGATTGATCGTTTCAGGCAATGGTGCCTGTTCCATGGAAAAATCTAAGCAATTTAACGTTTCAGGAATTCCCCCGAATAAGTAGTGAGCAGCGAGCGCTTCAGGATACAAATCCCCAATCCAAACGAGTCTATCACGCTTTACACCGTCCCAAATAAAACCGTTTTGCAAGCAAAGGCGCAAGGTATAAGCGGCCGTGTCCCAAATATCATTCACCAAAGCATCGTCGCATTCAAACGTGCCTAATTCCGCGCGCGTATCCGTATCTACTGCCGCAACAATGGATTTTAAGGTTAAAGCCGTATCGTCAGCCAACGTATCAATACGCAGGAAACGATACCCCGTCTGTCCAAAGGTCATGTCGGAATAATTTTGCAGTTCTACGCAAAAATCACGTAAAGAGTGGTCGTTCGTCGCGCCGTAGCCTTCCTCTCCAAGCTTTAATTCCGCGCAGGTTTCACCTACCGACTCGCCAAAACGCAGGCGAACCATTCTATTTCCCTGTATGCCATATGTAAGAATTCTTGCGCCTCCAGAAAGCTCCTTCCCAAAATCAAGAATGATACATGCCTTACCTTTTATACTGCAAACGTCTCTTTCCGAAAGCCCGATTTGTAAAGTCTTTTCCTTTAATAACGCTTCTGCGTTATCAATTTGCCCCGCCATATGTATGATTTTGATTGCGTTTACGTATTTCATTTTACAACCTAACATCCTTTTATTCATTATGTAAGCAAACAGCGGAATGGTTATGTTTATACATTACTATTAATTTAACATAGATTCCCGCTCTTTTCATTCTCCGCTTGTACAAATCAACATCTTGTGACTTCGTACTTAGCAAGCAAAAGTATTAACGATTAACCAAAGACAGTACAATCGAATGCCGTTTCTTCTTTATACTGTTTTTTATAATCAGCAAAATATTTATACCATAAAAAGTCTCATTATAGAACAGCTATCTACCCTCAT
>JAZRBK010000232.1:0-1166 GCA_045635025.1 Candidatus Scatosoma sp. | reverse complement strand
TCATAGGTTTACGCCTCCGTTTGTTTTGATTTTTTCCGCTATCGTTGCGCCGATTACGCGCAGGTTTAACACCTTTTCACTTTCGACCAAATGAACAACCGTTTTTCGATTTTTCATTTCGTCCGCCCTCCCTTTACTCTTTGTCGCGTTTCGTCAACGCTTTTGCTTCTTCAAACGAAAGTCCGAACGCCTTTTCTAACGCTTGCAAAAAGCGCAACGTCATTTCCGCTTCGCCGCTCTCAAAGCGTGCATATTGCCCGCGAGAATATCCGAGCTTTTCCGCGATTTGCTCTTGTGACAAAAGCGCGTTCAATCTAAATCGTTTCAACTCCGTTCTGTTCAATTTCCTCACCTCCTTTCAAGTTTTTTTACGAAAAACATATCTTTTTCTTAAAAAAAATATTTTTCAAGATTTACATATCTTTTTCAAAAGATAACGTTCCGACACAATAAAATTAAAAAAATTTAATCGTTTTAGACTTTTAACGCCGCCCGATATTCTTCAACCGTCATACCGAATTGCGCCGCAACCGCTCTTTCTAATCGCTCTTTCCGTTGCTCATACATATACTGCGCAACCGTCTTACCCTTGTTTTGCTCTGCTATAATTCGCAAATCCTCACATACAGCAAACGCCCTTCCTACAATCTTAAATCCGTCCATTTTGCACCCCCAAAAACGATAATTCGTATCTGTAAATTTCACTTTCCGTCAGCGGTCTGTCATATACGAGAATATCAAAGAATTTCCCCGTGCAATCGTCACGCCGTTCCATAAATCCGTCCATTGGTTGCGCTCCTAACGAAAACCCACGCAACCGCATTCCGTAAATATATCTTTCCATAAAATACTCCTTTCCCGTGGAATAACCGCCACGGGTCGGTTTATTATTTATTCAATCTTTTTTCGATATATGTAACGCCGTGCCTTTTAATCCCGTCAAATACCGTACTTTTGCTTCTATGAATAATTCGCGCCCATTCCGAAAGGGTATGCCTTTCATTTCCTACCGTGTAAAAAACATTTTTTCGAGTATTGCTTGCTTGTTCTTCCCACGTCGCCCACCTGCAATTTTGCGGGGAATAGTTCCCGTTCGGGTTTACGCGGTCAAGGCTCAATCCCTCTTTATAGCCGTTTGCCATAGCCCATTTTTCAAAAGGTTTATA
>JAZRBK010000231.1:0-2687 GCA_045635025.1 Candidatus Scatosoma sp. | reverse complement strand
GCGGTTCTCACGATTATCGATACAAAAAAATAGGGCGGCTGTTGCCACCCTATTTTTTTGGTGGAGATAAGCGGATTCGAACCGCTGGCCTCCTCGTTGCGAACGAGGCGCTCTACCAACTGAGCCATAACCCCAAAAGCATATTTATTATATACTTTTCTTTTTCGTTTGTCAATACTTTTTTATCCCTTTTCTGAAAAAAATTAAAAAAATGTAAACTCGCCTTTACCCTATCCTATTCCCGCTTTGATTTTTTACTCCAATTCCCCGTTCAACGCGTACCTGCCCCTTAGCTTTCCGCTTTTAGGTGTAGTAATAATATTTCCTTTTCCAAACGAGCATCGCCACCGACAACACGAGCGATACCCCCTCCGCAACGATAACCGCCGACCATATCCCGTCTAACCCGAACAATGCGGACATAACGAAAAGAGACACGATTTGCGCCAAGAAAAGACGGCTAAACGAAATCAATAAGGAAATCGCACCGTTGCCGAGTGCCGTGAAAAACGCCGAAGCGAAAATATTGATTCCCACTACAAGAAAACTGATAGCGTTAATACGCATTCCGCGTGTCGTCATTTCTAAAAGTTCCAAATCTCCGCTCACAAAAACGGAAGCAAGCAATCTTGCTCCAAGAATAGCAAACGCCGTCATAATAACGCCAAGCGTTCCGCTTATGAGCAGGCTTTTTTTGAAGATATTTTTAAGCTCCGCGTGGTTTTGCGCCCCGTAATGAAACCCGATAATCGGCGCGCAACCTACGGCATAACCGAGGTACACCGCAATAAAAATAAAGCCGATATACTGAATAACGCCGTACGCAGAAACGCCCGCAATCCCAACGATTGCCATCAAGCGCGCGTTATAGAAAATCGCCACGACCGACAAAGCAACGTTCGTCATAAGTTCGGACATACCGTTAATGCAAACTTTTACGAGCACCTTAAAATCAAAGTTCGTTTTTCCGAGCCGTAAAAGGCTGTCGTTTTTCCTCGCGAAGTATACGATGGGGATAATTCCGCCGATGAGCTGATTAAGCGCCGTAGCCGCCGCTGCGCCCGCAAGCCCCCACTCAAAAACCGCTACGAACAGTGCGTCGAAAAGGATATTTCCGCACCCAGCTAAAAGGGTTACGAGAAGCCCAAGACGGGGTTTTTCCGCCGTTACGAAAAATCCTTGAAAGGCATTTTGTAACATAAACGAGGGCAAAACAGCCATAATAATACGCACGTAAAGCACGCAATAATTCACGAGTTCCTCTTTTTGCGCCGCCGACATACCCGTTTCGTTTGCAGCAAACATTCTCGCAACAGGTCTTGCTAACGCAATTCCAAGTACGGAAAGCGAAACGCCAAAAACAACCGTCGTATATACGAGCATAGAAAAAATGCGGTTTGCTTTTTCACGGTCGCCCTCGCCGAGTGCCTTAGAAACCACGGCATTACCGCCCGTACCGAGCATAAATCCCACCGAACCCAAAATCATAATTAACGGAAAAATCAAATTCAGCGCCGCAAATTGCATCTCGCCCACGAAATTGGACACGAAAAAACCGTCCACGATACCGTACACGGAAACGAATACCATCATAATCACAGACGGCAATACGAAACGAAAAAGTTTCCCATAATTGAAATGTTCGGATAATTTAATTCTTGCCATTTTTACCCTATCTTCCCATAGAAAAGCCCGACTGCGTTTTGCAGACGAGCTTTTTATTGCTAATTATTTTTGTAAATCAAGCGTTACGTTCTATGCGTCAAGCTTATTGGTCAAGCTCTAACAAATCCTCATAACGGTCGGTATGGAGCGTCGTCGAGCTCTCGTATTGGTTGAGAATCTTGCTTTGCTTTTCCGTCGTATAGTTGCTTGCCGCCGTGCTCTTCAAAGATTCATAGAAGAGATTGGAAAGCGTACCCTCTTTTTCCACGTCCTCTTTCTTGAAGCCGCCGTATACGTTCTCCGTATCGTATTTGAACGAACAGTAGATAATATGCCAACCGTAATCAGTTGCTACCACGTTATACGCGCCGACACCCGCCTTAACCGCTTGTTGCGCCGCGTATTCGAACTCGGGCACGAAGCTCGTCTTATACGGAGATACCGCATAACCCATATACGTATTCAAACAACCAGGGTCGGTACTGTACGCAAACATCAATTCATTGACAGCGGAAAGCGCTTTATACGCGGTATTGCCGTCGTAATCGTAGAAGAAATCGGAAGGCTTAAACGTACCGACGTCCACCTTACCTTTATAGTAGATAAACGCGTTGTAGTTCACTTCGTCGTTTTTAATATAGTTGCCGTAATCGGTGTTTTTGCCGTTATTTTCAACAGTTGCACCCGAGAAATCGGAAACGTAATCTTCAAAAATCTGAATAAACCCGTCCGCTACGTTATCCGTAACGATTTTCGTCTTGTTGGGGGTAAGCTTCCATTCGTCGTTCGTCTTATCGTCGTCGTCGAGGTTGGGAGCAACCGCCGTTCCGTCGTAAGCGTATTGTCCTGCGTATTGCTTCAAGGTCTTATATTTCGCGTCCTTGCCTGCGTTCGTGAAATTATTTTCGAAGAAATAATACTTGCCGTCTTTTTCGTATGCGTAGTGGTCGTCCGCTTCTACGTCGTTGCAGAACCAAGCTCCGCGCAAATCTTTCGCTTCTACCTTTTCCAAAATCTTTGCA
>JAZRBK010000230.1:0-4193 GCA_045635025.1 Candidatus Scatosoma sp. | reverse complement strand
GTTGGATTGCATTACCATCCAAACGGACGAAGACACTCGAATATTTAAAACTCAAAACGCTCAGTCGAGCGTTTGTTTTCGTGATATAACGTTAGAATGGCAAGCGGGGAAGATTTTTTTATCAGCGTTTGAGAGTGCTGTTCGAAAGATTGAATTTCATTTCATGCAAACATTTCCCAAAGAAGCAGAAGTTTTAGGAGATGCGTGGGAACGTAGCTATGGGGATTTGCGTTTCGTTAAGATTTGCGAATGTCAAGGAAAGGTTTTGCCTTGGTATTGTATCGTAAATACAGGGGCGGAAAGAATAGGCTACGGAGTAAAGGTGCGTCCAAATGCTTTTTGTGGCTGGAAATTTGATAAAGAAGGCATTTCGTTGATTGTAAACGTTTGTTGTGGTAAAGACGGCGTAAGGCTTAATGGACGAAAATTAAAAGTGGTAGAAACAGTATACAGTAGAAGCAAACAAGAAACATTTTCATTTGGGCAGGATTTTTGCCGCCGAATGACGGATAGTGCATTAATTCCAACTCAAAAGATTTATGGAATGAATAACTGGCTGTACGCATATGGGAATATTTCAGAGGAAAGTGTTTTGCAGGATGCGGAATATGCTTCTGAACTTACTTCGTCGATACAAGAACGTCCGTATATGGTCATCGACGATGGGTGGCAGGTTAATCAAACTGCAGGTCCGTGGCACATTTTGAAGAATACTTTTCAAGATATGGGGCGTCTTGCGACAGATATGAAAGAGAAAGGGGTCAAACCTGGTTTGTGGATACGCCCCTTGTATTACGATAAATATCCAGTACCTGAAGAATGGATTTTATGGAAAGGTGCCGGGCAAGATTTTGCCATTGATATCACAGTTCCCGAAGCAGAGCAATTTGTTTTAGAAAATTTTGCGAGAATACGGAACTGGGGCTATCAACTAATAAAATACGATTTCTCGTTCGTGGATTTGCTTGGATACTGGGGACATCAATTCGATATTGAAAAAGACGGTGGTATATACTCATTTTCCGATAAGTCTAGAACCTCGGCTGAAATTATTGTCAAATTTTATCAGGATATAAAATCGACCGTCGGCAAAGACGTTATGTTAATTGGATGTAATACGGCATCGCATTTATCAGTGGGAAGCATAGAAATTTCTAGAACGGGTGACGATACGCATGGTGAGGTATGGGAACGTACCAAAACAATGGGTGTTAATACGATTGCATATCGATTAATGCAGCATAACGTCTTTTATTTGATAGATGGCGATTGTGTGGGTTTAACGGATCAATCGTTGTGGGATAAACAAATAGAATGGATGAGATTTTTGTCTGTTAGCGGAACACCGCTGTTTGTATCCAGTAAAAAAGGGTTTGCAGATAAAGCTCAGCAAACAATCATATCTAAAGCATTCGAAACCAATCAAATGAACAATCATATGCAACCTATATATGACGGAACAATAACTCCAAACGCGTATATTGTGAACGGTGATAAAGTTAAGTTTAAATGGTAATTTAGGAGAATGGTTATGTTAAAAATAGCAATTATTGGCTTAGGTGGGCGCGGACAAAATCTTTATAGAGATGCAATCAAAGGCAGAAAAAATGTTAATGTTGTAGCTTTATGTGATGATGATACGGATTTTTGGGGAAAACCTGAACTGGTTGCAGAAATCAAGGAAGAAATTGGGTTTGAGCCTCGTTTATACACAGATTATAAAGAATGTATAGATAAAGAAGAGTTAGATGCTGTTATTATTGCAACAGGCTGGCGTCAGCATATTGAAATTTCCATGTATGCAATGGAGAAAGGTGTGGCGGTTGGATGTGAAGTCGGTGGGGCTTATAGTTTGGAGAGCTTGTGGGATTTGGTCCGTTGCTATGAAAGAACCAAGACTCCTATTATGATGTTGGAAAACTGTTGCTATGGTCGTCTTGAATTGTTGGCATTGAACATGAAGCGTTTGGGATTATTAGGGCGTATTGTGCATTGTGAGGGTGGCTATCACCACGATCTTCGTTGGATGGCAACCTTTCCTAAAACCTATCGTACCTATGAGTATATTCATAGAAACAGTGAGTGTTATCCTACGCATGAAATAGGACCGATTGCTAAAATATTGGATATCAACTGCGGCAATCGCTTCGTTTCGCTTACCTCTGTTGGCACGGGGGCGTTCGGCATGGAAGAATATATCCAAAAGCAAAATATTGAAGCGTTTAAAGGTGAAAAATTCAATCAATCGGACGTTGTTACCACCATATTAAAGTGTGCTAATGGAGAAACGGTTACAATTACGTTGGATACTTGTTTGCCGAGATATTATTCGCGTGGATTTATGGTGCAGGGTACGAAAGGCTTAATTGTGGAAGAAAATAGTTCCGTGCATTTGGAAGGTGACAAGGAAGAACCGTGGAATGAGTTTTATAATAACGTAAATAGCTATTATGAAAAGTATGAGCACCCCATTTGGAAGGGGTATAAACCTGGAGAAGGTGGACACGGTGGTATGGACGTCTTACTGTTAAATGCGTTTTTTGGGGCAGTAGAAAAGAAAGAACCTATGCCCTTGGACGTGTATGATATGGCGACGTGGATGGCGATTACCATTTTATCCGAAGAATCTATGATAACAGGGAGAACGGTATTTTTCCCCGATTTCACCAACGGAAAATGGATATCTAATAAAAATAATTTCGCAAAATAAAGGAGAAATGAATTATGAAAATTGGTGTTGTTAGAGGAACTCTTGGTGCGGATTTCGTATCGACTGTTAAATTGATGGCTACGGCAAACGTAGAAGGCATACAACCTTATGCAAATATTTATCGCGATGTAGAAGATTTGAATGCGCAGTTAACTCCGTCTAAAATTGCGGAATATAAACGCATTTTAGAAGGTGAGAATATTCAAATTTCGGCGCTCTGTGGGGATTTGGGCTGTGATATGTTTTATACCAACGATAGAAAAATTATCGACTTGGAAAAACGTATTATGGAAGTTGCAAAAGAGTTTGGAACGAAAATCGTAACGACGCATATTGGGGTTGTACCCGAAGATAAGAATTGTAAGCAATATGAAAGTATGCACAATGTTTGTTATGAATTGGCGAAATTTGCGGACGAAATCGGCGGTAGATTTGCATTGGAAACGGGACCCGAAAAGGCAAGCTTGTTAAAGGAATTTTTGGATGGATTAGATAGCCGTGGCGTAAGCGTAAACTTGGATCCTGCCAACTTAGTTATGTGTGCTGGTGATGATCCTGTGCAAGCGGTATATACCTTAAAAGATTATATTGTACATACGCACGCAAAGGATGGGAAACAGCTTGTACCCGTAGACACTAAAAGATTGTATGCGCCTCAATATTATGGCGTTGAACCTGCAGCATTTGAAGATTATATTATCGAACTTCCTTTGGGTGAAGGGAATGTGGATTGGGTTCGTTATTTGAAAGCGTTGAAAGATATTGGTTACGATGGTTATTTGACGATTGAACGCGAATACGGAGACGATCCTGTAAAAGATATTAAAATGGCAGTTGGCTTTTTGAAAGAAAAATTGGAAAAAATATAATAAAAGGAAGGATATTATTATGAAAACATTAAAAGTTGCAATTGTTGGTTGCGGTTCTATGGCAGGATTCCATATGGGCGCCTATAAAAAGAATCCTAATGTTGAAGTATATGCGTTATGTGATACCAATGAAAACCTTTTAAAGAAGAGAGGCGAACAGTGGAATTGTCAACGTTTATATACAGATGAAGCAACTATGTTGGCTGAACTTCCTGAAATTGACGTGGTAGACGTCGTTACGTCGAATGATTGCCATGCGGAATGTTCTATTATGGCATTAAATGCAGGCAAGGATGTTTTCTGTGAAAAGCCGATGGCGACAAACAGTAAGGACGCAAAACGCATGTTGGAAGCGGCAAAGGCAAACGGCAGAAAATTGATGATAGGTTTTGTCCGCCGTTTTGGTAAAGATGCCGTTGTTGCAAAAGAGTTGATTGATAAGGATGACCTTGGTGAAATCTATTATGCTAAAGCTTCCTATTTGCGTAGACATGGTTGCCCTGGTGGTTGGTTTTGTGATAAAAAGCGTTCGGGCGGCGGACCTTTGATTGATATCGGTATTCACGTAATTGACCTTGCGCGTTACCTTATGGGCAATCCTAAACCTGTTTCTG
>JAZRBK010000229.1:0-6393 GCA_045635025.1 Candidatus Scatosoma sp. | reverse complement strand
GTAAAAGGAACAAAAGGGGTAAAAGGAACAAAGGGGCAAAAGGGGCGGTAAAATATATGCCCGACGGTGCATAAGACAGAATACGACACGCGAAAAATGGAGAAACCGCACGGTTGCGCGCTCGCGCAAATGGGGGTTACCCCATTAGACAAAACGCCCTATCGAAAGACAAAAATCGGTTATATCCGCATAAGGTTGACGATAGAGGAGAAAATATGCGGTTTTTCGCATACGTGGCGGGCAGGTATGCGACGAGTAGAAAATATATGCGGTTGCCCCCATATAAATTGGCACGGCTAAAAAGAAAAACACCCGCCTTTTAAGACAAGTGTTTTCCATATCGGGATGAAAATTAAAAATCGAGTTTGGGAAGTCCTGCAAAGCCCTTTTGTAAATCCTCTTCCGTGGGAATATAGTCGTTCATTTTGCCGTCGTGGAACTTTTCATAACTCATCATATCGAAATAGCCCGTTCCCGTTAAGCCGAAAAGAATCGTCTTTTCTTCGCCCGTTTCCTTACATTTCAACGCCTCGTCTATGGCTACGCGAATGGCGTGTGCCGATTCGGGAGCGGGCAAAATCCCCTCGATTCTCGCGAAATATTCCGCCGCCTCGAATACCTCCGTTTGCTTGACGGAGCGCGCTTCCATAAGCCCTTTATCGTACAGTTCGGACAGGGTAGAGGTCATTCCGTGGTAGCGTAATCCGCCCGCGTGGCTCGCCGCGGGGATAAAACCCGAACCGAGTGTATACATCTTCGAAAGCGGGCAAATCCTGCCCGTATCGCAGTAGTCGTATGCGTATTTTCCGCGCGTGAGCGAGGGACAGGAGGCGGGTTCGACGGCGATGAATCGATAATCTGCTTTTCCCTCTAAGTTTTCCGCCATAAACGGGGAAATGAGCCCGCCGAGGTTGCTTCCGCCGCCCGCGCAACCGATGATAATATCCGCTTTTTCGCCGTATTTATCGAGCGCGGTTTTCGCCTCTAAGCCGATAATCGATTGATGTAAAAGCACCTGATTAAACACGCTTCCGAGCACGTATTTGTACCCCTCTTTTTGCGTAGCCGCCTCTACCGCTTCGGAAATGGCGCACCCGAGCGAGCCGTTCGTGCCAGGGAACTCTTCTAAAATCTTTCTGCCCACGGCGGTCGTAGCCGACGGGGAGGGGGTTACGTGCGCGCCGTAGGTACGCATAACTTCTCTTCGGAAAGGTTTTTGCTCGTACGAGCATTTTACCATATACACGTTACAATCAAGCCCGAAATACGAGGAAGCCATCGAAAGCGCTGTGCCCCATTGTCCTGCACCCGTTTCCGTCGTTACCCCTTTTAAGCCTTGTTCTTTGGCGTAATACGCCTGCGCGATTGCCGAGTTGAGCTTGTGCGAACCGCTCGTGTTGTTACCCTCGAACTTGTAATAGATTTTCGCGGGCGTGCCAAGCTTTTCTTCTAAACAATACGCGCGCACGAGCGGTGCGGGACGGTACATTTTATAAAAGTCCAAAATCGGCTTGGGGATTTGAATATATTTTGTCGTGTCGTCGAGTTCTTGTTTTACGAGTTCTTTACAAAAGACTTCGCTAAGTTCTTCTTCCGTCATCGGCAAAAGGGTTTTGGCGTTGAGCAGAGGAGCGGGTTTTTCCTGCATAAAACCGCGCAGGTTTAACCACGCGCTCGGAAGCTCGCTTTCCGCTAAATAGATTTTGTAGGGGATTTCTTTTTGCATAACTTTTTTCTCCTTTACGCTTGTAGTTTTCTTATCTTTAAGAGAGCTTCGCGGACTATTCTATTCTTTGGGAATATAAGATATATCTGGAAATAAAAAATCCCAAAGAGCAAAATACATTTGCTCTTTGGGACGGTAATTCTATCCTACCGCGGTGCCACCCAATTTGGCGCGAAGCCCACTTTTTTCACGTACCAACATACGCTCTGCCTTTTTACGGGTGCAGTACCCGTCGATTGCTACTGACGGAGAGGGGAAATATCCGTATGGGATAGTTGTTCGTGTCCTCGCCGCGTTCGTTCGCCCTCGTAAGTCCATTCTCCGTCGCTTGGCGCGCTGTAATCTCACCGTCTACAACTCTCTTTGCCGCCGAATGTCGCGGATACTCTTCTTACTCATCGGTTTGTCTATGAAATTGTCTATGAAATTGTATCTATCTTACCACTTTTTTTCTCGCTTGTCAAGCGTTTCACGGAAAAAACTTTCTCTTAATTATTCGATTTTTTGCCGATGAAAGGCTAAGCCGTTGCGTTGCCAAGCGGCACAGAGCAACGTTTAGATTAGAGGGTAAAACTGTCGAACATACCGCCCGTTTCCAAATCCAACCAAGTGAACGTGCCGTCCTCAAAAACGATACACGAATGGGGATAACCGTCCTTAGGCAGGGCTACCGAGCCGCAATTCACGTAAAAGCCGCCGTTTTCAAGCTTGGAAAAGGTTGGCACGTGGAAATGCCCGTTCAAAAGGACGTCGCCCCTTTTCAGGAGCGGTGGATTTTCGGCGCTAAACAAATGCCCGTGCGTTAAAAACAGTGTACCCGCCTTTGTGGGGAGCAGAGCGTAATCCGCCAGCATCGGAAATGCGAGCACCATTTGGTCAACCTCGCTGTCGCAATTCCCGCGAACCGCGGTGATTTTGTCTTTGATAGCGTTGAGCATAGTAAACGTTTTTTGGGTATCGTATCCGTCGGGGAGTTCGTTACGCGGGCCGTGATAGAGCAAATCCCCAAGCAGGATAAGCCCGTCCGCACCTTCGCTTTCTACCGTTTGTAAAAGCCGCTCGCACCAATACGCTGAGCCGTGTATATCGGAAGCTATTACGTATTTCATAAAACACCTCGCAAAAATAAAAGTAGTTTTCTTTCTCTGTTTTCACCGCCCGTTTTCGCGCTCTGCGATATACCTTATATATACCTTATATATAATAAGGGAACCATAACAAAAAGCCGCAAAATAACAAAGCGCAAAAGAACGAAAATAAAAGGAAATTGCACCTAAAAGGCGCAATTTTACCATTTGAAGAAGTTAGAAGATAAACTTCAAAATATCCATTTGTTCGGGGAGGTTCGTGCCGCTTGCAAGCAGGTTCGCGTATTTTTCCATAAGCGCGGGGAGTTCTTCTTCCTTATAGCTGCAATAGGAGAACTCGGAGAAGTTGACCGCCTTTTGTGCGAGCAGGTTAATTGCCGTGGAAACAAATTCGCGGCTTTCGGTAATCCCCTTAATCGTTACGTTGTTTTTCAGCGCGTATTCCAAATTAACGTGAATACTCTTGCACGTGGGCGAACAGAACGCTACCGAGGCGTTACGCTTGACGAGGGGGAAGAGGACGGACGGTTCGCTACGGTTTTCGTAAGCGAGATAGACGGCTCCGTCGGCAAGTTTCCCGCCCGTAACGTCAAGTACGTTCTTTCTGAGCGTTTCGTCGTTGGGGAACGTGTAATAAATCCCGCATTTTTTCGCGCGGTTAAGCCGCTCGGCGTTGTTGTGCGCGAGGATAGGTACGGCGCGGCGGTAGATGAGGATTTGGCAAAGTACGTTCGCATAAAGACCCGCTCCAAGCACCAAAATATGCTGTCCGATAGAGATTTGCATCTCGTCTACCACTCTTTCCGCGAGCGCGATAGCGTCGATTAAGAACGCCGCTTCGTCGGATACGGAGGCGGGTAACGGATACACGTCGTCTACGCCCGCAAGACAGAAATCACGGTAAAAACCGTCCGTCGTTTCGCCTGCGACACGCAAACCGTCGGGAGAAAGTTCGTCCTCGGTTACGTTGGCGAGGTACACTCTTTCGCCCTTGCGAATGAACGAATCCTCGTCCGCTTCCGTTACCTGTCCGATAGCAAACTTACCGGGGATAAAGGGTGCTTTCGTCTTAATCGAGCCGTGATAGACGGCTACGTCCGTTTCGGTTAAGAGTGCTTTCGTGATTTTTACTTTCACGGTATTTTCGTCCCGTTTCAAATCGGGCGCGCTCACGTGTTGGAGATTGTGGGGGTATGCTAATTGCCATACTTTCATAATCGAAAAACGTCCTTTTCGTCCGTATACGAAAGACAAAACGCGCGGAAAAATATTCGCACGAGCATACGAACAAATTAAGTATACCGCATTTTGGATAATTTTGCAACTATTTTTTATGAAATTGCGTTAAAAACAGTTGACGAAGCGAAAAAAAAGCATTATAATTAGAAAGCATCAAAAAGAAAAACGAACAGTGAGGTGAAAAATAATGAAAGCAGACATTCATCCTAACTATCACGAAGTCACGGTTACCTGTGCGTGCGGCGCTACGTTCAAGACGGGTACGACGAAAGAAGGCGAAACGATGAAAGTGGATATTTGCAGCAACTGCCACCCCTTCTTCACGGGTAAGCAGAAGTTGGTGGATACCGGCGGACGTGTCGATAAGTTCAAGAAGAGATACGGACTTTAATCAAACCGAAGAGGCTTTAAGAGCGTGTTGTTTCTCTTAAAGCTTTTTTCATTTTTTCTATTGTCCTTTTGAAATGCTTCGCAATTCGGCGGCAAAATTGCGGCTTTTCTCGCTCGTGTACGACTCAGTACACTCCCGTCGAAAAATCCGCGTTTTCCTTGACTTGCTCGCATTTGAAAAGGACGACGGGCAACCTGTTTATTGGGCGACGGACGAGAAACCGATTGAAAAGGGCGATAGAGCGGAGAAGCACAGTATAGAGCAACGTACTTCGCGTATTTCTCGCGATTGCATAAAAGACGGTAATAGTTCAAATACATCCAAAGGCAAAATTATGGAAGAAGAAAAGAAAGTAAAACCGTACTCGATAGGCGGGCAAGCCGTTATCGAGGGGATAATGATGCGAGGGAAAAGCGCGATGGCAACCGCCGTGCGCGACCCCGACGGCGTCATACAATTAGAAACCGAGCGTTTAACGCCCCCCGAAAAGCGGAGCAAGTTTTCCCGCTTGCCGTTTATTCGCGGCGTGGTTAATTTCGTGCAATCGCTTATAGACGGGAACCGTATTTTAATGCGGAGCGCGGACGTAGCGATGCCCGACGAAGAGCAGCCTACCAAAGCGGAGAAGTGGCTCAAAGACAAGCATAAAATCAACGTAGGCGGGATAATCAACTTTTTTTCCGTCTTTTTAGGAATCGTGTTAGCGCTTGTCATTTTCATTGTACTCCCGCAATGGTTAACGGGATTTTTACCGTTTGACAAGACGAGTACGGGCTGGGAAGGGGTATGGTTTAATCTTACGGAAGGAGGAATACGGTTGCTCATTTTCGTGGGGTATATTTTACTCATTTCGTTGATACCCTCGCTCAAACGGGTATTTATGTGCCACGGTGCGGAACACAAAACGATTTCCTGCTACGAATCGGGCAAGGAGCTGACGGTAGAGAACGTGCGGACGTGTTCGCGCGTGCACGACCGTTGCGGAACGACCTTTTTATTCCTCGTAATGATAGTGAGTATACTGGTATTCTCGCTTGCCAACGTCTTTTTATCGCGTTGGATTTATACGGAAAACGGCACGCTGAATAGCTTATTGCGGATAGCTTGTAAAATCCTGCTTTTACCGGTAGTAGCGGGTGTTTCCTACGAGATTTTGCGCCTGCTCGCCAAGACGAAGAGCAAGGTCTTTTTACCTTTGAAACTCCCTGGACTTTTCCTGCAAAGACTGACGACGAGCGAACCCGAGGACGGTATGATAGAATGTGCTATCAAGGCGTTTGAAACGGTGCTCGCAATGGATAGCGACCCGACGATTCCCGAAAAGCGGTTTATGACGGCGGGCAAGATGAGCGTGCTTTTGAAAAACGTCAAAGAGCAATTCGCTAACGCGGAAATCGAGGAGGACGAAGCGGAATGGATTTTCGCCCTGACGCTCGATATGCCCAAGAGCGCAATCTCGGCGGAAGAACGCATTTTGTCTATGTCGGAAACGAAAGCGATTATGAAAACGGTAAACGAGCGTTTAACGGGCAGACCGCTTTGGTACGTTTACGGGGATACGGATTTTTACGGTTATAAAATCAAAGTGGACGAACGGGTGCTCATTCCCCGTCCCGAAACGGAGGAATTGGCGGCGCTCGTAGTCGCTTCGGCGGAAGAGGGACAAAGCGTGCTCGATTTGTGTACGGGTAGCGGTGCGATTGCGATTTCCGTGTATAAGGAGTTAGAAAAAGCCAACCGTAAAGTGAAAATGACGGCGGTGGATATCAGCGAAGAAGCGTTGACGGTTGCGCGGGAGAACGCAGAACTTAACGGCGCGGATATTTTGTTTATTCAATCGGATTTATTCGCTCGGCTTCGGGGTAGATTTGATATTATCGTATCCAACCCCCCGTACATTCCGACGGCAGAGATTGACAAATTGCAACGGGAAGTGAAAAATTACGAAC
>JAZRBK010000228.1:0-4542 GCA_045635025.1 Candidatus Scatosoma sp. | reverse complement strand
TAACATTCTCGGTATCACGACGGATATTCACGCCTATCGCCACCTTGCTTTAAGTTGGGGCGTTTTGCCCGCTATGGCGGAAGAGTATACGTCGATTGATATTCTCTTCTATTTCGCAAAACAAACCGCTATTAAATCGGGACTTGTAAAAAAAGGCGACGTTATCGTTATTACAGGCGGAACGCCTAACGGCAAAAGCGGTAACTCCAACCTCATAAACGTAGAAACTATTTAATTTCTATCAGCTATAACCATAAAAAACGCCCTATACGGCAAGCATAACCGTATAGGGTATTTTGTTTTATAAGGTTAAAGATTTTCTGCAATTTCCTTATTTAAGGGATACGTTCTCGCGCCTGTGTGGGTACATTTATAAGCGGCAACCTTGCTTGCGAACGCACAACACTCTTTAATACTCTTCCCGTCGCAATACGCCGCTACGAACGCGCCGTGGAAGGTATCGCCCGCGCCGTTGGTGTCTACCGCCTTGATTTTTACACTATCGTAATGTACGGCGGTATTGTTTTTCCAATAATACCCCCCGTTGCTTCCGTCGGTAACGACGAGGATTTTCGGTGTGTAAAGCTTTTGTAATTTTTCCATTGCCGCGGAAATATCCTTTTCCCCCGTCAACCCGAGCGCAAACTCTGCCGACGGTATTAAAATATCTACGAGCAGCAGCAACTTCTCAATGCCTTTATATAACCCGCCCGCATCAAGACTGACTTCTACGCCTTTTTCCTTGGCGTATTTCGCCGCCGCGAGCGCGCACTCTAAATAGTTGCCGTCCAAATGTAACACGTCGGCGTTATCAAGTGCGGATAAGCGCAAAATGGCAGGGTCGTCAGGGACGCTTCCTCTATCGAACACGCAAGTCCTGCTTGCTTTTTCCGCAGATAAAACGATATACGAGGTAAACGACGTAGCCTTTTCCACTACCGTCGCATTCTCTACCCCCACGCCGTATTTTTTGAAATCATCCAGCAAATACGAACCCGCCGTATCCTCGCCAAACCCGCCGATAACTTCCGTTTTCACGCCGAGCTTACTCATAACAACGAGGGCATTCCCAACAGGTCCACCGCCCGCAAGGAAGATACTTTCCGCCTTTTGTTTGGTGTCCTCTACGGGATAGCTCGAACAATGGATAAGCGTATCTAATACGCAAGCCCCTAATCCTACGACCTTTTTCATACGCGGTTGTTTGCTCCAAGTAATTTAATTTTCGAAACCGCAAACGCCTTTACGGAGTCAATCGGTTCTCTCATAAACAAGTCGATTGCATAGATTTTTCTATCTACGTTAAATACGCTATCCAAGAACGCATAGCAAAGGTCCGTACCGAAATTGATTTTACGGATACCCGCCGCTACGGCAGCTTGGATTTGTTCGTCGGGAACACCGCTACCGCCGTGTAAAACGAGCGATGCGTTTACCGCGTCGTGAATTTCTTTAATACGGTCAATCGCGAGAACGGGAGCTTGTTTATATCTGCCGTGCGCCGTACCAACTGCAATCGCAAGAGCGGTTACGCCCGTGCCCTCTACGTATTTTTTCGCTTCTTCTACCGTCGTATAGTCGGTAGGTACGCCGTCTGCCGCCGCGCCGATATGTCCGATTTCGCCCTCAACGCCGATATTCATAGCAGACAAAATATCTACAGCTTTCTTGGTCATTGCGATATTTTCTTCTAAATCGAGCTTAGAAAAATCCACCATAATACCCGTAGCCCCGTTTTTAAGGGAAATTGCCGCCGCTTCGTAACCTGCACCGTGGTCAAGGTGCATACATACGGGTACGCTTGCCTTTTCCGCCGCTTTCAAGACGATAGGCGCGAGATAATCGGACACTTCCGTCGTTGCCAAACGGGAGTAAAACTGAATAATAACAGGCGCGCGTTGTTCTTCCGCCGCACGGATAACCCCCATAACCGTTTCCATATTATACACGTTGAACGCGGGAACGGCGTATGAATTCTTTTCTGCATCTTGTAAAATCGTTTGTAAATTAACTAACATTTTTATTCTCCTATTTTTAATGTATTTATATCTGAAATTATCCCGTAATCGGCATAATCAAAGATTCTTGCTTGTTTGTCTACGTTCACGGCAATTACCGTGCCCGCCCCCGCAATCGCGCAGGTGTGTTGTACTGCACCCGATATTCCAAACGCCACGTACACTTTCGGACTTACCGTTTTTCCCGTTAACCCAACCTGCATTTCATAGGGCAGAGCCCCGCTATCCGCAACCACACGGGAGCAACACAGTTTCGCCCCGTATTTTTCCGCCCACATTTTGATTTTATCAAGGTACGCGATACCCCCTTTCCCTACGGAAAAAATAATATCGCTATCTCCCTTTTTCGCGGTACGGACGGTAGCGAATGCTATCTCGTTATCGTTTACAATATCCGCCGTAACGTTTCCGCCCAAAGCAGGGCGCGTCATAATCAGTTTGCCATTTTCCACTCGAAAGGAAATACAGTCCGCACAAAGCCCTGCACCCGTTAAAACCGCCACTTTTGCCGCAAGGATTTTTAGCGTATCGCTATCCTCAAAAAGCACCGTTTTTACGTTTTTCTCGCGCATTTCCTTAGCGATTTGCTCGGGCGTTTTTCCCTCTACGCATAACGCAACTGCTTTACGCGCGATACGCCTTGTAATTTCCGCGACGTTACCGACGTAATACGCCTCGTCGAGTTTTTCCTTGTTTTCTTGAACGGTTTCCGCTTTCTTTTTCAAAAGTGCGGCTTTTATAATCTCGCCAAAATCCCTATCTTCGATAAATTGACAAGTTCTGCGCCCTACGCTGCTTTCATAACTTTTAATCACCCGCGTGGGCGAACCCACTTGTCCGCATTCTTCCTTAGGGATTTGTAAAATCGAATTATCCCAAACCTCCACTTCTCCCGCTTTTGAGAAAATAGAAGGGAAACGCAAGGTATATATTTTTTCAAAGGTATAAATCGTTTTTTCTTGCGGGGACACATTTTCACCGTTTCGAAGCGTAAACTTTTCCCCGTCGAACGACATTATTTTCGCTTTGATATCAAAGCCCAATCTTTGCGCGAGCATAGGTGGTACTTGCGCCGTATCCCCGTCCACGCTTTGCCGTCCGCAAAAGATAAGGTCAGGATTTAATTTTCGCAACGCCGCCGCTAAAACCAGACTCGTTGCTTGCGTATCGCTACCCGCGTAAATGTTATCGCTCACGAGCAAGCATTTCACCCCTAATCTCGTCAACGATTGCAGCGCGCCTTTCACGCCGAGCGGCGACATTGTCAGCGCAATAACCTCTTTCGCGCCCGTTTGTAAAGCACATTCAAGAGCCGCGCCGTCGAAAGGATTTAACTCCCCTTTGTAATATTTTAATAATACGACGATTCGCTTATTCTTCATTGGTAAGCTCCGCCAAGAAACGGCTAATCTTTTTATATTTTGCAAAGATTTTCGCGTATTTCGCAGTATTTTCCGAAATAGGCTTCGTTTGTCCGATTACCTTTTGACAGGTCTTTTTCGCATCGTCGAAGTCCCTGAAAAATCCCGCGTAAATCCCCGCGCACATTGCCGAGCCGAACGAAGAATCGTTATGTTCCGTTTGTACGAGCGTTAAGCCGAGCGCGTCGGCTACGATTTGCCGCCAAACGTTACTTTTTGCTCCACCGCCGATTACGTACGCTTTTTCGCCGATTTCTACGCCCTTTTCCTGTAAATATTGAATGCAGTCGATAAGACTCATCGCCACGCCTTCCATAACCGCTCGTACGAAATGCGCTTTTGTATGCCCCGCCGAAACGCCGAGAAAACTACCGCGAATTAAGGGATTTGCGTGCGGTGTGAGCTCGCCCACTAAATACGGGTGGAAAATTAGTCCGTCCGCGCCTACGGGAATAGTTTCCGCTAACGCACTAAACTCTTCAAACGAGCCACCGAACGTATCCCGAAACCATCGAAGCGACGAAGCGCAAGATTTTGTCGCGCTACCAGGGTAATATAAATCTTCTTTAACGTGGGAATAATTGATAACGTTTTTATCGGGATAATATCTATCCGACACCACGCAAATACGCCCTGCCGTGGCAAGTTTTAAGGTCATATCTCCCTTTTGCACGCCACCTGCCGCAAACACTTCCATTACCGTATCGGTTGCCCCGCAAATTACGGGCGTCCCTACCGCCAAACCTGTTTGTCGTGCCGCTTCGTCGCATACCTGCCCCACTTTATCGAGCGGATTTACGACTTTCGGCATATTCAAAGAGGTCATTCCGATTATCGAAAGCAACCTCTCGTCCCAAACCTTTTTATCGAAATCAAAGAGCATACTGCCTTGCGCTTCGATATAATCGGTTACGAAATCGCCCGTGAACTTACCACGCACGAAATCTTTTGCAAATGTGATTTTTTTCACCTTTTTATAAAGCTCGGGATAGTTGTTTTTCACGTATAATATTTCAGGAAGCGACCAAATCGTATCAACGTTATGTTTGCATTTTTCGAAAAGTTCTTTTCCAAAATGCTGCTCTAAATACGCCTTTTCCCCT
>JAZRBK010000227.1:0-2983 GCA_045635025.1 Candidatus Scatosoma sp. | reverse complement strand
ACCGAGCAAGTAGCCCCAAAAAAACACTTTTTAATACGAACATATGTTTACATTTTTCGATAAAAATCGACAAAAGGAGCGAAATGGAAGAAGATAAGGGGAAGAAAAAATATAGATATACGTATTATACGGCTACGGGGAAAGAAGAAATCGACGTGGACGAGAATTGGTATGAAATCTTGCGCCAAGCGGATAGGGATATCTATAACAATAACCGCCGAGAAGACTATAAAAGCTATCACTTAAATTCGTACGTGGACGACGACTCAGGTGAAGAACACGATGCTTGGGAAACGGTGGCTGATAAAGAAACGTTGCAAATAGAAAGCGATATATGCGCGAAAATGGATGAGGATTGGGTGCTTGACTGTTTATCCAAACGAAATAAGTACATATACGAAAAGTGCGTAATTGAAGGCGTAAGTCAAAGCGCGGTTGCCAAGGAATTAAATTTAACGCAATCAAGCGTTTCAAGACGGTTAAAAAAGATACTCTACGCAATGGAATGGCAACGCCTTAAAGACGGACGAAGTAAAAGAGGAATTAAGGAAGAACTTGATTTTCGTCAAATGGAACGTGCAAATGATACCGAACTTGGGGAAAGTGTGCTTGTGGATTATTTCTTGGGGGCTATATTAGAAGAGCAGGACTTAATCAATTTTATTGGTTGGTTTTATAGCGCAAAAGAATTAAAGAGATATACGTTTAAGGCGTGGAGAAAATTAGGGAAAGTAAATGTAGAGGACTACATTACGGACTTTTTGTTAAGATGTACCGCCACGATACAACCGATTAAAAGAAATAGAGGAGGAAATGATAGAAGAAAAAGCAAGAGAAAACCGCGAAGCGTATCTTGAAGAAATCACGAAAGCGGAACGGCAAAAGTACAATCGCTATAACTATGGTAAGGGCGATTAAAAATTTAATAAAAAAGTTTTTCCAAAAGCTTGACAATACCGTGATAGCAGGGTATAATAGACGTAAATAAAAATTAAGGAGAAAAGTCAAATGGAGAAACAGTTAACGCCGAAACAAAAGGCAAGACAAAAGTATGAACTTTTGCATAAGGAAGAGCGAGAAAAAGCGACCAAGCAATTCAATACGCGACTTCCCGTTGAAGAGTTCAACGAAATTACTTCGTTCTTAAAAGCGAAAGGTATTGCAAAGGTTGATTTGATACGAATAGGATACCAAAAGCTGAAAGAAGAACAATAACAGCGGAACACAATATAGTGCTTAACACACCCGTAATGGTCTGGAATGAATAAGGAGAAAAATTATAAAATAGGGCAACCGTGCTTATCTTTCCGTTAAAAGTGCGGTTGCATTACCTATAAAATAAAAAACAAGGAGAATTGACAAATAAGGAATTAAACAAAGTATTAGAAGGAATTAAGTACGTACCAAACGAAAACGAGCGCGATGAAATCACGCAAATCATTTTGAAAGCGGCAAACGATAGCATTACGCTCAAAAAATTAAAAAAGATGACCGCCACCGTGGGAAAGGGGGAGTCATCGGATTTAGAACAAATCGGGACACGCGGATTTATCAAATTCAGTAAAAAGGAGATAAATAAGATGCCCGAAAGATATCAAAAAATTTTTATACTTGACGATAAAATGGTGAGTTTTCGTTTTCATAACGGTTCGTATCACGCAAGATATCGTCGAAAAGGTTACAACATAGAAGTTTGTGCGAAGAGTTTTGAATTGATGAAAAACAAGTTCATTGATAGGCTAAACAAAATCGAACGTGAACGCGCGCTCAATCAATTTCCGACGTTCGGCGAATTTCTAAACGAGTGGTTAGCCACCAAAAAACGGACGGTTAAGGAAACGACCTACAAAAGCTACGTTGGACTTTGCGAATACAATTTATTGCCCCGTTTCGGCGAGAAAACCTTGAACGAGATTACGAGAAAGGATGTGCAGGATTTTGTTTTCGAGTTGACCGACGCAGGAAAAAACCGAACGGCGCATAAAACGATGCAACTGATGACGGCAATGTTCAACGTTGCGATGGAAGATTATCCAAATCTTCGCTCACCTATGACGAAAATCGTGCTCACCCATTACGAAGCGAAAAAGGGTAGCGCGCTGTCAAAGGCAGAAGAAAAGGAGTTAATCGACTATTGCAAAGCAAATCCGAGTTATCAAGGCAATTCGGCAATACTTGTCTTACTCTATACGGGAATGCGTGTGGGTGAGCTTGCGAGTATGCGAAAAGACGGCGAATATATCTACTGCGAATCGGAAAAAATTCGTCTTGGGCGAAAGCAAGTTATCCGCAAGATACCCATTTCGCCGATGATGAAACGCGTATTGCCTATGATTGATTTTGACGTAGCGAAAACGACGAAAAAATCAACGGTGCGTGATGCGTTGAAGCGAGTGTTTCCCGATAGGCACGTGCACGAGTTCCGTTATACGTTTATAACGCGCGCGAAAGAGTGCGGAGTAAACCCCGAAGTGGTAATGCTTTGGGCGGGGCACGAATCGGATAGCGACGTAAAAACGAGCAAGGTGGATAGGGGTTATACGACCTATTCGGAAGAATACTTACTCGGCGAAGTTCACAAAATAGAGTATAATTTGTGAAAAATTAACAAAAATAAAGGCAAAAGCCCCGAAAACGATGAAAAAAGGGCAAAAATAGGGGTAAAAAGTCCAAAAACTTTTCCCCAATTTTTCCCCAAACGTAAAAATCAGGGGTAAAAAATGTGAATTTTACCCCAAAATGACCTATGATAAAGGCGATTTTACCCCGAAATTTTCTTAAAAATAAGCAAAAATCGGGCAAATCTTGACGATTTACCCGATTTTGGTGCCGCTGGCCGGACTTGAACCGGCACGGATGTTACTCCGAGGGATTTTAAGTCCCTTGCGTCTGCCTATTCCACCACAGCGGCGTGTTGTAAAATTAAACTCCACGTTACGAGGCGTGGAGTTTGTGGAGGCGCCACCCAGATTTGAACTGGGGG
>JAZRBK010000226.1:0-1722 GCA_045635025.1 Candidatus Scatosoma sp. | reverse complement strand
GAAAACCCGGTTCCGCAAGCATTAGCTATTTATGATCCCTTCCCTGGGATTTGGATTATGCGTGGGTCATTCATGAATACATATTTTTTGATTTTCCACGCGCAGTTCAAGATGATTCCTAAGGACTACACGGAGGCTGCAAAAATCGACGGAGCGAATCCCTTCACGATTATGACGCAGATTATTGTTCCCTTGGCTACGGGTTCAATTTCTACCGTATTCGTTTTAGCGTTTATTTTCTACTGGAACGATTTCCAAATTCCGATGGTTTACTTGCCTTCGCATCCTGTGGCGGCATATGGTATGTACCATTTCCAAAACACGTCAATCAACGAAGTAGCAAACATACCTACGAAACTTGCAGGGATTTGCTTGATGGCATTCCCCATCGTAATTTTCTATGCGATTTTTAACAAGAAACTCAACGTAAATCTCTCTGTTGGGGGTATTAAAGGATAAATGAAAACAATGCGAAAATCAAAACATTTCCGCTTGCTAGTTACACTTATGGCGACGTGTGCGCTTGGCGCATCCTCTGTGTTTTTTGCGGGGGCTCAAAAAACTGTGAGCGCGGACACGCAATCGCAAAAGGCATCGAACATTCTTCATATCGGTGAGGTAATTGAAGCAAGCGATTACTCCATTTCAGGTGTAAAGGCGGATGAAATTCACGTCACGTACCCGAGTGGTGGCGTATTCGGCGGTGAGGAATTCACCGTAGAGCAAGCAGGCAGGTATGCAATCACGTATTTTGCGACGGTCGATGGAGAGCGTGTGGCACAGTCTGAAAGCTATCTTGCAATCCGTCATCCGCAGGACGTTGTTATTGCAGACGAGGGGATGAACGTAGACTACGGCAAGTACTACGTAGAAAGTCCCTACACCATCAAGAACGATGTATACGGTGCGATTGCTACGTTCAAAGCAGGGCAGACAATCGGCTTTTTGGCGAATATTAAAACGGAAAAATTGACGGCGGACTACAACATCATTGACATGATCGTTATGCCCAGCGTTTTCAAGGAAACGGACTTTGAACGTCTGACCGTTCGTGTTACGGATGCAGAAAATAAGGAAAACTATGTAGAGGTTATCATTGATTCCTCGAATGCAGTGGACGGTTCAGGGATGGTTTCCTACGTAAAAGCGGGGGCAAACGGGCAACAGTACGGCGGCTACGAAGGTTCGTCCTATCACACGGCTGCTTACGGCACACAGGTAGAGCACAGCTTCCGCGGAACGGCATTCGAGTATAACGATAAGGTGAATTGGGAAGATCCTCGTAACAATCCGAAGAACCAAGCGGTGTCCGAGCATTCCTTGACGATTGCGATTGACAACGACTCGAAGAAAATCTATTGCGGTCCTACCTCCACGGAATCGACCGATAACCAACTTGTCAACGATTTGGACGATGTGGCGCACTACAAGGGCAATCCTTGGGGTGGCTTTACGTCGGACGAAGTCACCGTCACGGTTACGGCAAGCGCGTTCTCGAAGGTAGAGGGCAAGCTGCTGATTAAATCGTTTGGCGACTACGATTTCTCTCAGGATGTTGAAGATAGTATTGCGCCTGAAATTTTCGTTGAATATGACAAAACGAAAAAGCTTCCCGTTGCGGAAGTGGGCAAAGAATTCCCCATTTTCCCTTTCACGTCGAGAGATGCGCTTGACAAGGAAGTATTGTCCAGCGTGTGGGTATATTATAAGGACGCACAGGGC
>JAZRBK010000225.1:0-1075 GCA_045635025.1 Candidatus Scatosoma sp. | reverse complement strand
TTACCTTGTGGGTAATGTAGAGATCGCGATTTTCCGCTTCCGCCTTGCCAGCCTGGACCGCCGCATGAACCGCCGCGGCATCGGCCACGACTAAGATTGCGATTACCAAAGGCACGCGCGCGGAATCGCCCGCCGCAGGTTTATTTTTGTCGATTGCCACCACCTTAACATCGGCGGCTTTCGCCATTTTATCGGCAACTACGATTGCCGTAGCAAAACCGAAAACTTCTATCATTCCAAGTGCCATACTGTTCTCCTGTCAGATTTTTACGTTACGCTAATGCCTTTCAGTCCGAGGAAACACGGAGCGCGACGCCTCGAAAATGCGTAGATACGAGCAGTTCAAGGAGCGGGAGTATTTCCGACGGGCGCGTACTTTTTCGTACGTAACCGAGGAAACACGGAGCGCGACGAAGAAATGCGACGTATATACGTATTTTCTTTCTTACTTAGCTACGTAACAAATCTTAATACCCTTTTGGGCTACGTTGACTTCCATCGCCTCGTTGAGTTCGTTTAACGGGAACTCGTGCGTAATCAAATCCTTGATAGGGATATTCATTTCGCGAGCTTGACGGAGGAACGCCATCGTGGTGGGATAATCGTCCGCGCTATAATCCCAAGAACCGACGATATTGATTTCCTTATTGCACATTGCGAAGTGGGGATTTACGTTATATTCGCCGTTATTGACGAAGAAGCCCATTTCGCAGAGCCCACCGCCGCGACGGATATATTCGTAAATATCCTTAGCCGCCGCAGGAGCGCCCGTGCATTGGAATGCAAAGTCTGCCCCCACGCCGTTTGCAACGCTCTTAACCTTATTTACGCGTTCTTCGAGCGTAGAGAGTTCTTTGAAGTTGATAACCGTTTTTGCACCGAGTTTTTTCGCCATTTCAAGACGCATAGGCGTGCCATCGATAGCGATAATATGGTTCACACCCGCCGCGCGCAAAACGCTAATCATAACGAGCCCCACAGGTCCAAGACCTTGTACGAGCACTTTCGAGTTGAAATTGATAAGTCCCGTGGTATTCGCACGCTTTAACGCGTGTACGCATACGCAAGCAAGTTC
>JAZRBK010000224.1:0-8508 GCA_045635025.1 Candidatus Scatosoma sp. | reverse complement strand
CTTTATACGCTTTCATATCGGTTGCGAAGCCGTTTGCGCCCGCTACCGCTTTTACCTTTTCGAACCAAGCGGAGCAATCGTCCGTATAAGAGTACGCCGCCTTGAAATCGGCAAGGATTTTCTTCACGAGCGCGTTATCGAAACGATACGCGTACTTAGGAGCAAAGGTATTATCAAAGAAGTAGGAAATCATCTCTACCGCCTGTTTCGCGCACACGAAATCCTTTCTGCGTTTTTTACCGCCTACGCCCATACAAAGCGCAAGCACTTTATACGCATACTCCTTGTCCGCAAAATACCCTTTTTGCTCGTCCGTACCGAACTCGTCCGCCCAAGTTTTGAGGAAATCGAACGTTTCTGCTTCGGACAGGGTAGCCATATACGTTTTGGAAATATCGTTGAGCTTCAAAATATCGAAAAGCGCACCGCTCTTGCCCATTTTTCCAATCGAATACTTGAACTCTTCCAGCGGTTTATCGGGGAACTTCAACAACCATTCCTCGAAGTTAGAATTGAGCAGCGTCATCATATACGTCCGCACTGCCGTGGGGTGGTAACCCTGTTCGCGATAGAAGGTAAGCGAAGCTTCGGGGTCTTTACGCTTAGAGAGTTTTCTGCGCGTTTCGCCGTCGATTTTTTGAATGGAACAGTTATGCCCGTATTTAGGAAGTCTGAACCCGAGCACGTTGAAAAGTTCGATATGAATAGGCAAAGAGGAAAGCCATTCTTCGCCGCGGATAACGAGCGTCGTACGCATAAAATGGTCGTCGATTGCGTGGGCGAAGTGGTAGATAAGAATCCCGTCCGATTTCAAAATAACCACGTCTTGGTTGTTTTCGGTAACCGTAATTTCCCCTTTCACTTCGTCGCGGAAGGTGTGTTTTACCTCTACGTCCCCTTGCGATTTTAAGCGGATTACGTAAGGTTTGCCCGCTTTGAGATTTTCGTAAATCTCCTCTTCCGTTAAATTGCGGCACTTGGCGAACTCGCCGTAGTACCCGGGCAGGAGCTTATTTTCCGTTTGGTAGTTACGCGTTTGTTCAAGCTCTTCTTCCGTGCAGAAACAAGGATACGCGAGCCCGCGGCGGATAAGGTCTTTTGCATACGCGTGATAGATTTCCGCGCGTTGACGTTGATAGTACGGACCGTATTCCCCGCAAAGGTCCGCGCCCTCGTCGAACGCTACGCCGAAATATTTCAAGGATTGGTGAATAACCTCCACTGCTCCCTCGACTTTACGTTTTTCGTCGGTATCCTCGATACGCAAATAGAACACCCCGCCGCTTTGATGCGCTATCCGTTCGTTGGCGAGCGCCACGTACAAGTTGCCAAGGTGCATAAAACCCGTAGGGCTAGGTGCAAGACGGGTTACCTGCGCGCCCTTTTCCAAATTACGTTCGGGATACATCGCCTCATACGCTTCGAGCGGTTTGATATTCTCGTCGGGAATTAACGCGTCCGCTAATTTATTCAAATCCATTTTTTTATCCTCACTTTTTGTTTTTATCTTTATTTTTTTATTTTACTACGTTATATTCACTTTATTTATATCTCAAAAAAATCCACGTTTTTAGGAGAGGTTTCATACAAACCGTTTTCAATACCGTGCGTGAGTTCGACTACCTTTTCGCAAAGCGGCGTTTCTACCCCCACCTCTTTGCCGACCTTACAAACAACGCCGTTGATATAATCGATTTCGCATTTTCTACCGTTTTCCACGTCTTTCTGCATACCCGAAACGAGTTTTTTGTGATTTTTCATTGCTATCGGAAGCGCAAACAACGCAAAACGCGTTTTCCAAAACCCTCTGCCGCCGAGCAGTTTTTGCATATCCTTGCCTTGCATTTTTTCCAACACGACTCCCGCCGCGTTCGCTACGTCCATACATTCCCGCAAAATCCCAAGCGCGATTCTCTTCGACTTCCTGCCCTTTGCGATTTTGCCGAACGTTTCTCCCGTTACGACGGACAATCCCGAAAAAGCGGCGTTGATAGCGAGCTTGCTCCACCGCGCGCCCGCAAAGTTATAACTGACTTTTGCAAAGTTTTCATTTCCCGTCGCTCTGCCTGCGTAGGTTAAAATCTCGTAGAGAAGCGGCGTTTTTTCGCCGTCGTTTTCGTAGCCTGCAACCTGCATACCCATTCCGTCCGTTTTAGAGGTGAGCGCTACTCGCCCGCCGCCTACAAACGTAGCCCCGAACGAAGCCACGCCGCCGTACGTGCGCTTGTTGCCCACAACCTTAGCAACCGACGCTTCGGGCAAGCCGTTTTGGGTAGTACAAACCACGCTATCCTCTTTAAGATACGGCAATAAAAAGTTTAATATTTCCTCGTTATTTCTCTGTTTCGTCATCAAGAATACGACGTCGTATTTTTCAGTCATTTGCGCGGGTGTCAACGCTTTGACTTTTACCGTCAACTCGTTCCCCTCCGCCGTACATTCTATTTTCGCACCCGCTTCGTTCAAACCGTCCACGTGCGCTTGGTTGCGCGTGATAAGTTCTACGTTTTTTAACCCGCCGAGCGTTAAGAATGCGCCGAGCACCGTACCCATCGCTCCCGCGCCGTATACGGCTATTTTCGCCGTTTCCGCCGTGATTTTATTCGTCATTTCCGTAATGCCTCCATTACAACTTTCCTTTTCTTTTTTACTTGCTTTCTTTTGCACTCGTTTTCTTTTGTACTCGCTTAGTCGTGGCGTTCGTCGCTATCGAACGTTTCGCAAAACCTTGCAGCGAAAGAGGGCGGCTCGTTCCCTGCGTACAAATGCCCGATATCCCCAAAGCCGCTGCAACGGAAAAGCGCTATGCCCTCACGCCGTTCCTCCGTATACAGAGTGGTAACGGACGAAGTGAGCGCGGTAAAATGGTGCCAAATGGAAATGGGCGAAATATCGCAAAGCCGCGACATAAGCACCCCCTCCAAACCGAAATGGCAAAAAAACGCCACCGTATCCCGATTGGGTCTTTCCGCGCGGTAATGATTCCCCTCGCGCACGTAACCGTGTTTGGCTATCAATTCGTCGAACGCTTCAATCACCTTGTCGTATTCCTTTGCAACGTAGGACGTTCCGTAGTATTTGTGATTCTTCCAATCCTTGTATTGGTAAAGTTGTTCTTCGTTTACCCATTGTTGAGGAAGCATATCCCAAGAACACGCCTTGTCCCTGCTAAGCGGTGATTCGACTCCCGAACAAAACTCTCTAAGCCACTCTTTGACAACGATTTCCTTTTCCCTGCCGTGCACCCGCGCAACGTACTCGCACGTTTGCTTCGCCCGTCCAAGCGGCGAGGAATAGAAATAGTCTATCTTCTCGTTTTTCAGCTTTTCCGCCAAGAGCGTTGCCTCGCGCTCCCCCTTTTCCGTCAAGCAATCGAGCTCGTAATTGGGGTCGCCGTGCCGAATGATAAGTATTCGCATTTTAACGTTCCTCCTCCATAAACGGCATTAAAACGGAGTTTTGAACGTACAGATATTCGTCTTTGATTTTCAAATTATCCCCGTTAAGCTCCAAATATTTCGCCGTCTTTTTTAACGCCTGCGGGAAATCGTCGCCGAGCGACGAGCCGAACGTTTCTTTATAATTTTTAAGCGAAAGCCCCTTTTCCGTACGGAGCGCAAGCATCACTTTTTCAAATTTCGCGTCGTTTTCGTCCACTTCCTCGCTGGTTACGGCGGGATAGAAACCCGAAATCACGCATTTCATATATTCGTCCAAATCAAAGGTATTGGTAAAGCGTTTGCCTCGCATAAACGAGCTCGCGGAAACACCAAAGCCGATATACTCTCCGCGCGCCCAATAGTTAAGGTTATGTTTGCTTTCATAGCCCTCTTTCGCGAAGTTGGAAATCTCGTAACGGTTATACCCTTTTTCCGCGAGTAACTTCCGTCCAAAATCGTACAGCTCGGCAACCTCGTCGCTGTCGGGGAGCTCCCCGTTTAAGTAATCGGTATAAATGGGCGTACCGTCCTCGACCGTGAGCGCGTACATCGAAATATGTTTCGAACCGCAAGCGCTCGCAAGTTCAATCGTTTTCCGAACGTCCTCTTTCGTCTGATTTTTTAAGCCGAGCATTACGTCCGTACTGAAATTATGCCCTTGCAAAAGCTTAGTCGCGTATACGTAATCACGAACGTTATGGATACGGTTCAAATCGACGAGCTGTTCGTCGATAGCCGTCTGTAAGCCGATAGAAAAACGGTTAATCCCCGCTTGCAGATACGTTTCGATTTTCTTTTCGCCTATCGTCCCAGGGTTGAGCTCCAACGTAATTTCCGCGTTATCCGTCAAGCGGAAACACTCGCGAATCCGATTCATCGCGCCTAAAATAAGCTTCGGGGGAATATACGAGGGCGTACCGCCGCCGAAATACACCGTATCGAACACGTAATCTTTGAGTTCTTCGCCGCGCATTTTCATTTCCTTATATACGCACGCCATATACGCCTCGGCGTACTCGATTTTATCGGGAAAGGACGTGAAATCGCAATAGGAACACTTATGTCTACAAAAAGGAACGTGAATATAAATACCCGCCATTTTCTTTACCTCGCCGTTAGTCCTTATTCGTTTTGAGGATTTCCATAAACACCTCGCTCGGCACGTCGACAGAACCGACTTTCCGCATACGTTTTTTACCCTCTTTTTGCTTTTCGAGCAGTTTTCTCTTTCTGGTAATATCGCCGCCGTAACACTTCGCCAAAACGTCTTTACGCACCGCTTTTACCGTTTCGCGCGCGATAATTTTACCGCCCACCGCCGCCTGTACGGGAATCTCAAAAAGCTGACGGGGAATCGCGTCTTTTAGGTTCTCGCAAAGCGTTCTGCCCCGTTCGTACGCGCGCCCCTCGAATACGATAATCGAAAGCGCGTCGCAAATCTCGCCGTTGAGCAAGATATCGAGCTTCACAAGCTTCGAACGCTGATAACCCGCAAGCTCGTAATCAAAGCTCGCATATCCCTTAGAACGGGATTTCAAGCCGTCGAAAAAGTCGTAGACGATTTCATTGAGCGGAAGGATATAATCGAGCTTTACACGCCGTTCGTCCACGTAGGTCATATTCTTAAAAATGCCGCGTTTGTCCTTACAAAGGTCCATAATCGAACCCATATAATCAGGCGGCGTATAAATCTCCGCTTTGACAATCGGTTCTTCCATATATTCGATATCGGAGGGGTCGGGAAGGTGGGAGGGGTTATTGACGAAAAACTCCTCGCCGTCCGTCTTATGCACGAGATAGCTTACGCTCGGCGCGGTGGTGATGGTGTCCAAATTGAACTCACGCTCGATACGTTCTTGGCTAATTTCCATATGCAAAAGCCCCAAGGACCCGCAACGGAACCCAAACCCCAAAGCCACGGAATTGTCGGGTTCGAAGATGAGCGACGCGTCGTTGAGCTGTAATTTCAAAATCGCCTCTTTGAGGTCGTTGAACTTACTCCCGTCGAGGGGATAAATCCCGCAAAACACGACGGGTTGTACTTTTTTATAGCCGGGGAGCGGTTCTGCCGCGGGACGGAGCGCGTTTGTAACCGTATCCCCTACAGCTACGTCCTGTACCGATTTAATGGAAGCGGCGATATACCCGACCTCGCCCGCACGCAAGCTTTCCTTGGGTAAGAGATTGGGCGCGAACACGCCCACCTCCGTAACGTCGTATAACGTCGAAGAGAGGAACGTTTTAATCTTATCCCCTACTTTCACTTCGCCGTCTTTAATCCGCACGAACAGAATAACCCCTTTATAATTGTCGTAATAACTGTCGAATATCAACGCTTTGAGCGGCGCTTCGCTATCCCCCTCGGGCGCGGGGAAATATTCCGCAATGGCTTCGAGCAAATCTTCGATGTTCGTGCCCTCTTTTGCGGATACGCAGGGAATACCGTCCGCCGACAAGCCGATAACCTCCTCGATTTCCTTTTTTACCTCGTCCACGCGCGCGCTGGGTAGGTCGATTTTATTGATAACGGGCAAAATCTCCAAATCGTTTTCAAGCGCAAGATATACGTTTGCAAGCGTTTGCGCCTCTACCCCTTGCGTAGCGTCCACAACCAAAATCGCACCCTCACAAGCCGCCAACGAACGGCTCACCTCATAGGTAAAGTCCACGTGCCCCGGCGTATCGATGAGATTGTATTGATATTCCTGCCCGTCCTTTGCCGTGTAGTACATTCTAACGGGCGTGAGTTTAATGGTAATGCCGCGCTCCCTTTCAATGTCCATACTGTCGAGAAGCTGTTCTTCCATATCGCGGGTAGAAACCTGTCCCGTCCGTTCGATAAGCCTATCGGCAAGGGTACTTTTACCGTGGTCGATATGCGCGATAATACAAAAATTACGTAATAATGAATTGGGTTTTGCCATACAGTTTCCTTATTCTCTCGGATTTCTCCGTTCCTTACTTTTTAATATTTCCCTTATTTCCCTCTGCGGTTTAGCCCGTTTTTCCGCTCGGCTTTCCGCGTTAGCGCAAAAATCAGCGTTGTTTTTCAAGCCCCTCGATAAAGCAATGGAGAGCGTACGACACGGGCGCATTTTTCGCAAGTACCATTCCTATCGAACGCACGGGAAGCGCCACGTCCGTCTTGACTTCAAATAGACTGCCCTCCTCCACTTGTCTACGGATATACTCTCGGGGAATTACCCCCACGCCCATACCGCTCGCTACCAAACGTTTCATAAGCTCCCAACTGCCTACCTCTATCGACGGCGATACCTTCACGCCGAGCGACTGACAAAAATTATCCAACGTTTTTCTCGATACCGTATTCTTTTCCATTACGATAAGCGGATGGTTTTTCAGTTCGGAAAGCTTTATACCGCTCTCCGCAAGCGCTCGGTATTTCTGCCCTACCACGAACACGTCGTTAAGGTGCATAAAATTGCCGTATAATTTAAGGTCGGCGTCCGCTTCAATCGGTAAATTGACAAACGCTACGTCGCATTCGTCCGCTTTAAGCTTGGCTATCGTAGACGGCGTAAAGTCCGCCACGAGGTCGATTTTTACCGCGGGGAAACGCTCGTGAAAGTCCACGATTTTATCCGCGAGAAAATACTCGAAAATGGTGTCGCTCGCCCCAATACGGAGCACGCCCGTAGCCGATTTTTTCACTTCTTCAAGCCTGTTTTCCGCTCCTTCTAACAGATTGAGCGCCTGTTCCACTTCCCCGAAAATGAGCTTACCGCCCTGCGCGGAAAGTTTCATTCCCCTATGCGTGCGCGTGAAAAGGGAAACGCCGAGCTGCGTTTCAAGCTGTTTAATCGAACGGGAAACGGCGGGCTGAGAAATGTATAATTCCTCTGCCGCTTTCGTCAAGCTGCCGCTTTTTGCCACCGTATAAAATACTCTGTACAAATCCAAATTGACCATAACTTCGCACCTGCCCCTTATCTTTTGCCTATTTATTTCCCTACGTATTATTCCCCTACGTATTATTTCCCTACTATTATTTCCCTACGCAGAACTTGGAGAAAATCTCTTCGATAATCGCTTCCGTAGCCGTTTCGCCCGTAATCTCACCGAGCGCCGTCCACGCGCTTTTGACGTCGATAGAAATCAAATCGAGCGGTTGTCCCATTTTACAAGCTTGTATTGCGAGCGCAATATGCTCCCTTGCCGATTGGAGCGCCGCATAGTGCCGCTCCTCAATCAAGAACGCCATATCTTCCGCGCGAGTGCCGAAGCTCTTTTCGTAAAGCAGTTCTTTGAGTTTTACAATCCCCGCGCCCGTTACCGCCGACGTAATTACGTCCGCATCCGTTTCCGTTTCGTCTTTACTTAAATCGGCTTTATTGATAACCTTTATGAGCGGTTTGCCTTGTAACATTTCCAAAACGCGGACATCCTCGTCCTCGATACCGCTTTCAAAGTCGGTAATAAACACCGCTACGTCCGCCGCCTTAATGAGCGACTGGGCGCGTTCGATACCGATACTTTCGATTTTATCACCGCTTTCCCGAACCCCCGCCGTGTCGTAAAGATTAAACTTTCTGCCCTTAATTTCAATCGTTCCCTCCACCGCATCGCGCGTCGTTCCTGCAACGGAGGATACGATAGCTTTTTCATAGCCCAAAAGGTTGTTAAGAAGCGAACTTTTACCCGTATTCGGTTTTCCGCAGAGCACGACGCTCACGCCCGATTTTATCTTTTTCCCTACCGCGTAACCCGCACACAAACCGTCCAGCTCCGTTTTGATTTTCGCTAACGCGAAAGAGAGCTCCTCGATATGTTGTTCTTCTATATCCTCTTCGGGGTAATCGACGGAAACGTCCACACCCGCAAGCAGCGTTTTGAGCCTTTCTTGCAAATCGCGCACGGCGAGCGTCAATTTCTCGTTATATAAAAGATAACCTGCCTTGACTTCTGCTTCCGATTCGCCGTTAATCATATCCGCTACGCCTTCCGTCGCCGCAAGCGAGAGTTTTCCATTTAAAAAGGCGCGTTTGGTAAATTCGCCGCGACCTGCAGGGCTCGCCCCCAAACGGAAGGTTTGTTTCAAAATACCGCG
>JAZRBK010000223.1:0-4710 GCA_045635025.1 Candidatus Scatosoma sp. | reverse complement strand
GTCGTTACGGAAATACCCTGCCCGTTAGCGTTACCGATAGCGTACGTCTTTTCGCCGACGACGACTTGATTAGAATCCCCAAACGTTGCGGGCATAACGTCGTTATCGCGGAGATATTTTCCGCCCTCGACTTTCAAAATCGCGATATCGTAATCCATCGCACCGCCCACGAACGTAGCGCGCATACCTTGCCCGCTCTTATTGGGGGAGTTGACGTTGATGTCGCCTTGGTCTTTTTCATCGCGAATCTTATCGCCGTTGATATCGTCAAGCTTCCCGTCCCCGTTCTTATCGCCGTCCGTAAAATAATTTATCGCGCCGTAGGGATAGACGTAAATGCAATCGGAAATGCCGTCCTTAGCGTCCGAATCGCCGTTATAAATAACGTGATAGTTCGTAACAATATACGCCGTACCGCCCTGTTTATTAAAGCCGTAATCGAGGATTACGCCGCTGCCTGCCGCGCCGCTAACTTCCGTGGAAAGATATCCTTGCGAACGGAACGCGCAATACACGCTAACGACGGAAGAAATATTTTTCGCAATGGTAGCGGTATCGTTATTTTCGTTCAAATCGAAAGAAACGCCCGAAAAATACTCGCGAATAAATTGGAGCAAATCCCCCTCGTAACCCGTTTCCGAGTTTTTTGCCGCCTCGTACAAATCGTAGATATTCAAATCTTGGCCGTCCGTACCGTTTGCGCCGTGCAAACTAGCGAGCCATTCCTCTTCCGTACCAACGAAGCCGTTTTTCACGGCGATATCGTAAGCATTGACGATTTCTTTTTCAGGCGTACACGCTACCGTGCCACACAACGTTTCCGCCGCGAGCACCATACACGTGAAAGAAAGGATTTTTTTCTTGCAGTTTTTCATAACGTCCTCTTCCTCCGAATTCGTTATCTTGGTTTACATTCGAGCGCCCGTTCCGTTTTTTTACACCCGTTTTCGCGCCCGTTTGATAAGTTTCTATAAGTTTTATGCGTTTGTATAACCGGTTTTTCGTTTCTCTTGTTCGCGAGCGCAATTTCCGCGCTAACGCAATTTCCGCGCTAACGCGATTTACGCGCGAACGCGTGCACTTCCGCATAATACACGCTACGCATATTTTATTATACGCCGTTTTTTCGTTAGCTATTTTATCGTTTTTTGAAAATTGTGTGAAAGAAAGGGAAAAAATGGACGATTCTCCCCCCACTGCCCCTATCTTACTCCTCTTTCAACGCTTCCAATTCATCAAGCGTCAAAGAAAACGAAGGCACGAACCTTTCAAAAAAATACTCGATTTCAGGCATTTTACGCGCGTGTAAGTCTTCTTCTATGCTCTTTTTTGCTTTTGCAAACTCGCCGTTGCCGCTACGGAGCTCTTCCAAGCATTTGAGATATGCGGAAAGCCTGTCCGCCGCTTTGACGAGTTTATATTCCGTCGAACGCTCGTCCGCGAGCACGTACGGCGCAAGCGCGCCTTGCATTCCGTCGGGGAGCATTTTTATCATTTTCTCGCAAGCGCTTTTTTCCAGCTCTTTATACGCGCCGTGAATGTTTTGGTTATAGTACTTAATCGGCGTGGGTAAATCCCCCGTCATAACCTCACTCGTTTCGTGATAGAGTGCGTACAAAACCGTTTTGAGCACGTCTACGCTCCCGCCGAATACCTCGTTGTGAATGACGGCAAGCGCATGCGAAAGCATCGCTACGCTTTGGGAATGTTCCATAATGTTCTCTTCCCGTGTCGAGCGCATCAGTTGCCAACGCTTGATATATTTCATTCTATCCATATACGCGTAAAAATCGTAGCGCATTTTCTTTGCTCCTGTTTTGTTTTAGTTAGGTTTTTTCTTTAATTGCTCTTGTTTGACTTGATATTTTACTTGATTTTTACTTGATTTTTTGTTTGATTTATTTGACAAGCCGCAAAAAAAGTATTATAATAGTTTTATCAAAATAAAATATCCGTCGTGGGTGCCTTAACCTATCCGTCTTTACGGATACGTTCGGCTGAGATTATACCATTTGAATCGGCAGGGTAATACCTGAGCGAGAGATACGACCGTTTTCGTTTTGCGACCTGTTTTAGCCGTTTGCGCTTTTTAGCAAAAGCTGCCTTACATCGCCAAATTGAAAAAACGTTGCGCCCATTACGAGTTTACGTTTTGGGCGTTTTCTTTTGAGAAAGCGCTTGGCGACGGAAAAGGAGTTTTTTATGTTTCTTTATTCCTCTTATTCCCTGCTCGAAGCGAGCGAACAAACGACGAATCTCGTCAAATGGATTTCCGTGGGTGCAGTAGCCGTTTTACTCGGCGTTATCCTGCTCATAGCCTCCCTTAGGAAAAAACGCTTTTCCGCAAAACGGGTCGCTTTTGCAGGCGTTTGCGTAGCAACGTCTTTTACGCTGGCGCTTATCAAGTTCAAACCCGTACAGTACGGCGGTTCGATTACCCTCGCCTCGTTCGTGCCCGTTCTTATTTATGCCTACGTATTCGGCGTAGCCGACGGACTGCTCGTCGGACTTATCCACGGGCTCTTGAACTTCATCGAATCCCCCTATATCCTCACACCTGCTACCTTCATTTTCGATTATTTACTCGCGTTTGCAAGCGTCGGTTTGATGGGATTTTTCGGGAAGCGCAACCGCAAAAAGAACGCCTGTCTGCCGATTTTACTCGGTTGCTTGTGCGTGTTCTCCGCGCGGTTTCTTTCCCACTTTTTCTCGGGCGCAATCTTCTTTATGCAAGATGCCGTGTGGGTAGAGTTCCCCGCTTGGGCAACCTCCAACGCTTTTATTTATTCTCTTATTTATCAATGCGTATACGTACCCGCAGACGGATTTATCGCTACCCTCGCGCTTTTGGCGTTAGCCAAATCAGGCGTGCTCGATAAACTCGCGAAAATTATGCGCTCGTAAAAGAAAAAAAGGGGTTATAAAACGGCGATTCCGTCGAAAACGGCTTTGTCCACGATAACTTTGCCGCTTTCCAAATCAATCCTTTTAATCACGCCTTTCACGGCAGGGAAGAGAATACTTTTCCCTGCTTTTTCTATCGTGTAAACGTCCGAGGCAAGGTTCTGTATGTCTTTTACAATCCCCAAAACTTCCCCCTCTTCCGTTTCGCACGAAAGTCCGAGCACGTCCACGATATAATATTGCCCCTCTTTTAAGGGCGGTGCGTCGTCGCGTTCGCCCTCTAAAAGCTTGCCACGAAAGAGTTCCGCCGCATTTCTGTCGGGAATCCCGCGCAGCCCGATATACGCCGCTCCGTCCGTGCCTACGCGGAAAGACAAAATCTTATACGGCGTATCGTCAATATACACCGTTTTGAACTCTTTTACGTTTTCAGGGAAATCGGTAAACGTCTTGATTTTCAATTCTCCACGTATTCCTTGCGGTTTTAATACTTCCGCAATGACCAACCGTTTCATATCCACCTCTTTCTGCACTATGTTACCGTACCGCTTATTTTCGCGCGCGGTTTTCCGCTTTTGTCTTTACGCATTTAGCTTTCCGCACACGGTTTTTCCTATGCCGAAAAGAACGCAAGGCTGCATTCATCTCGTACCTGCCTATCCTCTTTTTCGAAAAGGCAATTATTATAGCCAAAAAAGGCTTTCTTTTTTGAAAGCCTTTTTTCGGCGCGTTACCGCCGCGTTTCGCCTAAATTACTCTTCAACGTTTACGGTATTTCCGCTGCGTTCGCAGATTTCCACCACGTATTTTTTACTGCTTGCAGGCGTAGCCGCACGGACGATGGTACGCATCGCCTTTGCGATTTTGCCTTGCTTGCCGATAACCTTTCCCATATCGGACGGGGAAAGAATGATAGAAACCTCGATAACACGGTCTTTTTCGTTGACGACGTATTCGACGTTTTCTTTATCCTCGGCGAATTGACCGACGATATATTGAATCAAATCCAGCATAATTGTCCTCCTTATACCGCAAACGGGTTATCCCAAACGAAAGGGAAATACACTCGCTTACTTATCAGACTTTTTGCCTTTGGTTTTGGACGGGCTGAGCTTGCTGCTCTTTTCAATCGCACCTGCTTTTACGAGCAAGTTTTTCACCGTTTCGGTAGGTTGAACGCCCTTAGCAATCCAAGCTTTCGCCTTATCCGCATCAATCGTAAGTTCTACGGGGTCGCAGGTGGGTCTGTAATGCCCAACGCATTCGATATACTCGCCCGTAGCAGCCTTTCTGCTGTCTACAACGACTACACGGTAGATAGGGTTCTTCTTGTCGCCCATTCTCAAAAGTCTCATTTTAACCATAATTATACCTCCAAAGTATATAAAAATATTTTTTATTTTTACGGGTAGCACCTTTACGGGAACACCCGTTTTTTTCTTCCGTTTTTACTTTGTTTTTCGCGCTTAACCGCACCCCGCGCCGTCTGCACGTTTTAGACGGATACGCCGCTTGTTTAGAAAGGTAACTTAAATCTTCCCTTTCCGCCTTTGAGCTGTTTCATCAGCATTTTCGTCTGGTCGAACTGTTTCAAAAGCTGATTGACTTCCTGTACGCTCGTACCCGAACCCGCCGCGATTCTGCGTTTTCTCTTGCTATCGATAATCGAGGGATTATCCCGTTCGATTTTCGTCATAGAAAGAATTATCGCGCGCGTGCGCTCCATTTTCTTTTCGTCGATGTCGCTCTCGTTGACTTTGAGCTTACCTGCACCAGGCAACATCGAGAGCATAGCTCCCGCCCCCC
>JAZRBK010000222.1:0-12345 GCA_045635025.1 Candidatus Scatosoma sp. | reverse complement strand
TCCTGCAAAGCAAGGCGTAAAGTGTTCGAGGGCAGAGTATAGGCGTACGTTCTGCCGTCCGCGCCCACCCGCGAATCCTGCATTTTTGGCATTTTATATCCAGGCAAACCGCAAATCTTATCGTAGTTTGCGTACGTTTCGCAAAAATAACCGTCTAAATCGGCAAGAAAATCAAACATATTCTCTCCCTTTGCCCGTTTTTCATTCCTCGGGCAGAGTTTTCGTGTCCTACCTTATTATTATAACACAAAAAACGGGGAAACGCAACCGTTTTTCGCACTTGTTGTTTTGTCAACTTGTAACCGTTTTTCAATTGGAAAATAACAAGATTTTGAAAAAAGTTTTCCTTTTTTCACTCTTTTTTGTCAATAAAAAGCAAAAAAATCACATTTTCGCTCCCTTTTGCTTGCTTTTTAACGTGTTTTGTGCTACATTGATTATAGAAAAGCGTGATAGGGGATTGTAAAAACCCCGCTATACGCGCGATAGAACCTGTTTAAGCGATTAAAAAACCTGTTATGAAGAGAAAACGAACGATTAAGGAGGGTAAAAAATGAAGAGAGACCGCATCGCACAAATCGCGGAACTTATGGACAAGCGCGGTAAACTGTCGTTAAAGCAGCTTGGCGAATATTTCCCAAAAGTATCGCAAATGACACTCCGAAGAGATTTGTTCTTTTTAGAGGAAGAGGGTAGAATTATCCGTGTGCGCGGGGGGGCTATGTCGGTGAAAGACGTGCAAAAAACCTCGGGCGAACCGTACGTGAAAAAGACGACGATTCATACGGACGAAAAGATTGAAATTGCCCAAAAAGCGGCGGCTCTTATCGAAGTGGGCTCGTCTTTGTTTTTAGACGCGGGTTCGACGGCGCTGTATCTTGCCAAGGAAATGCCCGACGTAGCGTGTACCGTGTTCACCAACGGGCTTGCCGTAGCGACGGAGCTCGCCAAAAAGAAGAACGTAATGGTCAATCTTTTGGGCGGCCCGCTTATCAAAGAAAACCTTTCCACGGCGTCCTCGCTTTCCTCCGAGCTGTTCGCCACGACGAATTTCGAGCTCGCGATTATTTCCGCGGCGGCGTTCACGCCCGAAAACGGGTTCTCTTGCGGAACGCAAATGGAAGCCGACCTTTTCAAACTCGTGCGCGAAAAAGCAAAGTTTACGTATATGATGCTCGATAGCTCGAAAATCGGCAAAATCAAGCCGTATACCTTTGCAAGATTGGAAAATATCAACGTGTTAATCACCGACGACGTATTCCCCGAGGGCTTGAAAGAACAGTTCAAGGCGCAAAATATCGTCGTGTTGTAAAGAAGTCTATTATCTAGCAGGAACGCCCCCGATTTTATTCGGGGGCGTTGTTTTACGGTTGTATGATTTCCGCGCGATACTCAATAATGGTATTTTCTTTCGGATATTGCTTCGAATATTTTATCCATTCGTACGGCTTCTCGTTTTTCTTTAACGTTGCCTTATCTTTTTTGTGTAATTCATAATACGTAATTACGTAAGTTCCCTCTTTTTCCTCTATTTCTATTTTCTTTTCCTCTATCAATTTATATTCAATTTCAATAAAAAGGTATTCCTTATATACACTCGAATAATTTGAAGAGCCACTCAAACCCAAATCGTTAGCCATATCTTCCCCAACAATTTCTTTGGTTAAGGATTTCTTTTCTGTAAGTTCCTCATCGTTTTCTTCGGTAATATATTCCCGCTTATCTTCGCAAAAATAATATTGTATTCCCTCTAATGGTATCGTTATTTCACGGGTTATCTGCTCGCCCTTTCCGTTATCGTATTTTCTGGAATACACCCTGTACGATTCCATTTCATACGCTAATTGATTATATCTCCCGTACACATAATAAACCTCTCTTCCTCTTGACAAATTGCCCCCACTCGCCGATTCACAACCGACAAACGCCGTTAATGAACACGCAACTGCCAACGCTCCTAACACCAAACCTCTCTTTTTCATACTTTTTTCTCCTTTTTGCTTGACGTCTTTTCCTTTTCGGTTTCTCTATTTTACACCAAAAAAATTGGTATGTCAAGCATATTACCAACATTTTTGGTAATATTATGGATAGAAAGCGAAAAAAGGGGGCGCGGGAATGATAAAGGCGATTCATTTTCCCGACAATTTAAGAAACTTGCGGCGGGCGATGGGTATGACGCAAAAACAGCTCGCCTCGCTTTTGGCGGTTGACCAAAGAACGGTTAGCGCTTGGGAACACGGGGTTTGCGAACCGAGTTTTTTACTCCTTGCCAAGCTTTGTGAAATCTTCGACGAAAGTTTCGACAGCATTTTAACGTAAAATACGCAAAAAAAAACGACTACTGAAAAAGCAGTCGTTTTTTATATTGTTGCTTTATATTTTTCATTTCTATTAGGTTATCTTTTTATTTTTGCGCGGCAGGGAAGCTGGGGGGCTATACCCTATACCCCATACTCTATACCCTATGCTCTATGCCCTATACCCGTCAGTTTTCCTCTTCGCAAGCGACGCGGTAATCTTCCTGCGTAATTCTGCCCTCGTCCAACAGGGCTTTTGCATAGCTCGTTTCACGCGTTTTACCCAAATACCCGTTACCGTTGCCGCGGATTTTTCCAAGCAGCCACGTAAAGAAGATTTTCATATCGCCAAAAAACGAAAAACCTCTTGCATAGCGCACGTCGTTTTCCATCATATCGTCGTAGTCGGTATCCTCGCCGCCCGTGGTTACGAGGGGGTTAATCAAGCCCGTCCGCACGGCAAACCGCTCCTCTTCGTCCTCGTCCAAAAAGGCGCAATCGCTGCTTTTGAGCGGCATTATCCCGATGAAGCTCAGCCGTCCGCAGAGCACGTCGAAAAGTCGGGGGAGCTTTGTAAGCTTTGCCGAAGAAAACGCGTGGAGCGTTATTTTTTTGCCCTTTTTCCCCACGAACGTTTCCCGCGTAAGCACGCTTTCCGCGCGACCCGCTTTCACCGCGGAACGAATAACGAGCGCTGTTATGATATAGATAGGGGAGAGGAACACAATACAAAAAAGCGAAAGAAAAAAATCGAAAAACCGCTTAAAAAACCAACGGTAAGTAATGCAAATCACGGCGGTAAGCGCAATCAAATCAAATAAAACGAACGCCAATATACCGTACCATTTTGATAAAAACTCTTCCATAATTCCCTCATTTTCTTCTTTTTTTAATTGTTTTGGAGTATTTTTGCTTTTTTGGCGTTAGCACGCCGCTTTGCTTTCAAGAGCCAAGAGCGTTAACCCTCTGTTCCCTCGCCGTTTTCTTCGTCCTCGTCGTCCTCACCGTCCTCGTCGAACTCCTCTTGCGGGGCGTTTGCATTATCGATTACGGAGCGGATTTTTCCGAGCACGTCTATCTTACCGTAACCCGTTTCGCTGCTCGTTGCAAGCAGGTTTTCCACACCCAAATACAGGTCGGCGGCTATTGCGCGGAGATGTTCTTTGAGCTTCATTTTAGAAAGCTTGTCCGCTTTTGTGAGCACGACGGTAAAAGGGAGGGTATGATAGTGCAAAAACTGCATCATCTGCACGTCGTCCGCGGTAGGGTCGTGCCGCGCGTCCACCAACATAAACACGTGCGCTATCTCCGATTTCTCCCCGAAAAAGTCGTCGAGCGTTTGCGCCCATTTTATCTTTTCCCCTTTCGAAACCCGCGCAAACCCGTAGCCGGGTAAATCGGCGAGAATAAACTCCCCGAAATCAAAGTAATTAACAAGCCTCGTACGCCCCGGTTCGCTGCTCGTTTTGGCAAGCTTTTTCCGATTGGCTAACATATTGATAAACGAGCTTTTTCCCACGTTCGATTTACCCCAAACAGCTACCATCGGCTTTGACGCTTTGATAAACTGCTCAGCTTTCGCCGCCGACGTGATAAACGTCGCGTTTTTAATGACGACGGGTTCTGCTTTGCCCGCGTTTTTTTCTTTCGTCTCGTACACGGTAGCCTCCTTTTCGTTTAGCAACGAACACCCTCTCCGCTTCTGTCCCGTTTAGGAACGGCAGGCATACGTTTGATTTGCGTATCCTTTTCCGTGTGCTTAGGCGCGGATTTTTCCGCCTTTTCACACGCTTTCTCGCCCGGCTTTTCTCTCTTTTCAAACGCAAGCGCAAACACTTCGTCCACGCTCGATACGGGGTGGAAAATTACGTCTTTTTTTATCACGGCGGGGAGTTCTTCTAAATCCTTATAATTCCCTTGCGGAATAATCACTTCCTTTATCCCCACCCGCCGAGCGGCGAGTGCCTTTTCCTTTAATCCGCCAATCGGCAAGACTTTGCCGCGCAAGGTAATTTCGCCCGTCATTGCAATATCCCCGCGCACTTTTTTGCCCGTCAAAGCGGAAAGCGCCGCGGTGGCAATGGTGATGCCTGCGCTCGGCCCGTCTTTGGGGGTAGCTCCTTCGGGTACGTGGATATGCAAATCGCTTTCATTAAGTTTTTCTTGTGCTAAGCCAAGCGTTTCCGCATTCGCGCGTAAATAGGTAATCGCCGCGAGCGCGGACTCCTTCATAACGTCACCGAGTTTCCCCGTCAGTTTCACTTCGCCTTTACCCGAAACCACGGTAGCTTCCACGGTTAAAGTCGTGCCGCCGACCGCCGTCCAAGCGAGCCCAACCGCACCGCCGACTTGCGGCAAAAGCGTTGCTTCGTCGATGGTAAACTTAGGTGCGCCGAGAAGCTCATTCACTCTTTCACGGGTAATATCTTTCTCGTTCCACACACCGTTTTCGGCGTATTGAACGGCTATTTTTCTGCACACAGAACCTATCTCGCGTTCCAATGAACGCACACCTGCCTCCCTCGTATACCCTTCCACGAGCCATTTTAAGCCTGCGGGCGTGAAGTGAAGTTTGCGTTTTTCCAGCCCGTTTTGCGCGAGCTGTTTGGGGAGGAGATACCGTTTGGCAATCTCCGTTTTTTCTTCGAGTGTATAACCCGAAAGCTGAATAATTTCCATTCTGTCGCGGAGGGGCGCGGGAATCGTTTCCAGCGAGTTCGCCGTCGTGATAAAGAGAACTTTGCTCAAATCGTACGGCGTTTCCAAGTATCTGTCGCGGAAGGTAGCGTTTTGCTCGGGGTCGAGCGCTTCCAAAAGCGCCGCGGCGGGGTCGCCGTGCATATCCGAGGTAATTTTATCAATTTCGTCGAGCAAGAATACGGGGTTAATCGAACCCGCGCTCTTCATACCGTAGATAATTCTACCCGGCATAGCGCCGATATACGTGCGCCTGTGCCCGCGGATTTCCGCTTCGTCTTTCACGCCCCCGAGGCTCATTCGCACGAACTTTCTGCCCAATGCGCGCGCAATCGAACGGGCGATACTCGTTTTTCCGACGCCGGGAGGGCCTACGAAACACAAAATCGGTGCTTTCATATTTCCCGTCAGTTTTAACACGGCGAGGTATTCAATAATCCGTTCTTTGATTTTTTCCAAGCCGTAGTGGTCTTCTTCGAGCACCTTTTTGCACTCGCTTAACGCGCTCGTATCCGTCGTTTCTTTCGTCCAAGGGAGCGCAAGCACCTGCTCCAAATACCCTGAAATCACGGTGTATTCAGGGGAAGAGGTCTGCATTTTGCTCATTCTGTCCACTTCTTTAAGGCACTTTTCTTTGAGCGCTTCGGGCAAGCCCTTTTTCTCAATTTTTTCGCGGAACTCGTCCTCTTCCTTGTTATCGTCGCCAAGTTCGGTGTGGATAGCTTTGAGTTGTTCACGCAAAAAATATTCCTTTTGGGATTTGTCGATGTTTTGACGAACGGCAGCGGCGATTTTCTTTTCGATTTTAGAGATTTCGAGCTCGTCGTTTAAGCACTTTTCAAACAGCCGAAGCCGCGCAATCACGTCCGTTTCTTCCAAGAGTTTTTGCTTGATTTCAAGTTTTATCCGCATAGCGGATACCGCGACGGAAAGGTATTCTTCCACGTCCTCGATAAGGTCTAATTTTTGCGCCGTTTCCTTGGCGAGTTTCCCGTCCGCGCCGAGCACGTCTTTCACGAGCGCTTTTGCCGTGCGGAAATACGCTTCCTGCATCGTTTCGTCGCCGTAACGGGGGACAAGTTCGTCGCAAACTGCGTAGAAATAACCGTTCTCCACGCCACGCAGTCTTGCGTTAGCGCGATAAAGCCCCTCGCACACGACGCGAACCGCGCCGCCCGGGAGCTGTGCCATTTGCTTAATTTTTGCCACCGTACCGACGGAATAGATATCGTCGACGGTAATTTCGTCCTTTTCCGTTTGCATTTGCGTGCAGATAAAGACGAGCTTGTCCCCGTTTGCACCCGCGCGTTCCACCGCTTTTAAGGTCATTTCTCTGCCCACTTCGAAAGACACGTTCGTGTGCGGGAAAGCCACCTTGCCGCGCAAGGGGATTATCGGTAAAATATTCGTTTTTGTCATCGTTTTAATTTCTTGCTTTTCCATATAATATATTTTTACCCAAAACAAAGCCGTTCTAAACGGAAAATCCCGCGTATAACCGTTCTTTTTCAAGAGTTTGCGCTCCGTTTTCGGGTTTTTAATTCTTTTTAAGTCCTGGTTTACGTTTTACACCATTATACACGCTAACGGGAAAAAAGTCAAGCGCGATTGTCGAGCGCTCTTTTTAATTTTTCCGCTTTTTCCTTGCCTTTTGCGCCTTTTCTTGCGCAACTCTTTCTCAACCGCTTGCAAAAATACGCGTTTTGTGCTATAATAACCGTAGCGGAACGTTTTTTCGCTTTTTCATTATGTTTTTATTCCGTTTTTTCAGGGTTCGGTTTTCAAACTTTTATAAAGGTTTATAAACCTTTCCAACGTTTTTCAACGTCTTATAAAAACCGCAAGCCCACAAAAACGGAAAGGGATTTTTCGAGGAGTTTTAGAGGAGTTTTAGAAAAGTATGCAAACGCTCATTAAAAATACGCGCGCGTATCAGCTGTTACGGGCAGAACGGGATAAAGGACGGCTCAAACACGCCTATTTGGTGCAGTTTGACGATACGAACAATCTCCGTTCCTGTTTGAAACCGTTTGCTAAGCTCCTTTTCGATTGCGACAAAACTACGTCAAACCGTGTTGCCGATTTGATTGACGGGGAAACTTTTTCCGACTGTCTTTTCTACCCCACGAAAGGGGAAAAGTTCGTCGTAGAGGACGCGGAAAAACTGACGGAAGAAAGCACGCTGCAAGCGGTGGAGGGAGAGAGAAAGGTATTCGTCGTTTGCGACTTTGCCGAAGCGACGCCCGCCTCGCAAAACAAGCTTTTGAAACTTTTGGAAGAACCGCCTACGGGCGTTATCTTCTTACTCGGCGCAACGACGGTATATCCCGTGTTATCCACCGTTCTTTCGCGTGTGGAGAAGTTGGAAATCCCCCCTTTCGACGTCGCGCAGGTTCAAACCTGTCTTGCTCGTCTTTACGCGGAAAAACAAACGTATACCCAATCGGATTTCGAGCTGTGCGCCGCCGCGAGCGGCGGTTGCGTGGGCAGAGCGCAAAGCTTATTAGAGGGCGGCGATTTTAACGAACTTCTAAAAGATGCGTTTTCCCTTTGTTTAGGTCAACCGCACGAATTGCCCGTTCTGATTAAAAAAATCGGAGAAACCAAGCGTAAAAAGGAGTTTTTATCTCTTCTTCGGATTCTGTTCCGCGATGCGCTGATTTTGCGTTCGCATTTGCAGGATAGCACTCTGTTTTTACGCGGAGAAAAGGACAAGCTTACAAAAATGGCGGCTATTTATTCCCCCGCGGCGCTCCTTTCCGCGCAAGAACTTTTACTCGATGCCGAACGGCAGCTTTTCTTTAATACCGTGTTCCCGCAATGTATTGAAGTGCTCTTTGCGAAGATTTACGAGCTTAGAGCAAAACGCGTATAGCGCGCTAACGCGCCCCCCGTGCTACGGGGATACGAACAGGAAAAGGTAGGGCGTCCGCTTTGCATAAATCAAGCGAAAAGAAAAAACGGAAAAACAAACGGAAAAAGTAGACTAAAAAACAGTCTTAAAAATAAAAAAATAACTTCAAAAAGATAAGTAGGTAAATATATATGGCAAAAGTAGTAGGAATTAAGTTCAAAAACGGCGGGAAATTATATTATTTCGCGCCGAAAACAGGCGAATCGTATCTTCGCAATATGCCCGTCGTCGTCGAAACGTCGCGCGGGATTGAATACGCGTGGGTGGCTCATCCCGAAAAGGACGTTCCCGACGAGGAAATCGTCGCACCCTTAAAACCCATCGTCCGTATCGCTACCCAAAAAGATATTGATTTTTATAAATCGTGCGAAGAGAAAAAACCCGCAGCTATCAAACTTTGTAAGGAAAAAATCTTGGCGCGCGGCTTGGATATGAAACTCGTCGATTGCGAATACGCGTTCGACGGGAGTAAAATCGTTTTCTTCTTCACGTCGGCAAATCGCGTGGATTTTAGAGAGCTCGTAAAAGACCTCGCCTCCGCTTTCCATACCCGCATAGAATTGCGACAGGTGGGTACCAGGGACGAGACGAAATACCTCGGCGGTATCGCGCCGTGCGGTAGAGTATGCTGTTGTGCGGGGAATATGCCCGAGTTCAAAAAAGTGAGCGTAAAGATGGCGAAAGCACAAGGCTTATCCCTTAATCCCGGTAAAATCAGCGGGCTCTGCGGACGGCTTATGTGCTGTTTGAGCTACGAAGTAGACCACTACGTCGAGTCGGCAAAAAAACTCCCGAAAACGGGTTCTGAGGTAGGAACGCCCGACGGAAAGGGTATCGTCGCTTCCCTTAATTACCTCAAACACGAGGTAAAAGTAAAACGCCAAGACGAAAACGGCGGTTGGCTGTTTAAGGATTATCCCGTGAGCGAACTGACGTTCAAACGGACGCCTCAAACGCAGGAAAAGGAAGATTTTGAGGAAGAAATAGACGAATAAACGACGAATAATTCTATAAAAATCGCATAAATCCATATAAAACCATAAGAAAACAGAGAAAAAATCGTTTATTTCGCTTTACAATTTATAAAATAAATGTTATAATCTATTATATCTAATAATGATTTTTAGGGGGTTCCTACTAAAATGGAAAAAGAAGAGTTAAGTTTAGTTGACATTTTCAAGATTTTTTTGAGAAGATGGTTCATTTTACTTGTAGCGCTCGTTATCGGCTTAGGTACGGGTGTGTCGATTGCGGCAATTAAGAACGCGAACAACGATTACTACGGCGCAACCGTAATGTTCTACGTAAACCCGACGAAAGAATCTACCGATTCTTCCCTTCCCGTTTACGGTTCGTATGCAGACACCATCACGGATACGATGGTCGTACTCTTGGAATCGGAGTTCTTCGCGCACGAAGTCCTTTCCGCTATGGAAAACCCTCCTGAAACTGAAATTGACGGACAGGTAAATCCCGAATACGAACAGCTTTTGCACAGAATCCAAGAAGCGACTTCTTTCACGAATAAATCGAATACGGAAAATAAGACGAACAACGTATTCTACGTTACCATTTCCGTTTTGAATGACAAACAGTTTGCGGAAACGCTCCTCGTTTGTATTCAAGAAAAATTAGTATCTTTCGTAGAAGAAAATATGCCTGTTCCTTCCGGTTACGATTCCACCCGTTGTATTTCCATTACGACGATTAACCAAATCGTACAAACGAACGAAGGCGTTATCTTAAAAGAAATGCTCAAATACGGTCTGCTTTGCGGAGCTATTACTTTCGTTGTCGGTTGCGTAATCGCTATCTTTGTGGATAAAGCGAAAAATAACCAAACGTACGCAGACTAATCGTTAACTGATTTCTAAATAAACGTTATCTTTATAACTTAAAAAAAGACGGATTTTTGTCCGTCTTTTTCTAATTCCTTATTCTATATTTTTAAGCGGTTAAACACCGGAATACAAAGCTAAATTATAAAGGATTTTTACGTTCTTTGCCCTGTCCCCTTGGATATTTCGGCGGGGTATTTTTTATTTTTTTCACGACGGTCAGCGTTCTTTGTCCGTAACCGAGCGGCAGGGCGTACTCTTCTATTTTTTCTATCTCGCCGCCCAGGATTTTACAAGCGTTTTTCGCCTCGGTAATTTCCGTAATCTCTCCGCTTTTATACGCAATAAAACTTCCGCCTTTTTTTACGAACGGCAGACAGTATTCACAAAGCGTATTCATTCTTGCAACCGCCCGCGCGGTGGAATGGTCATACCTTTCTCTAAAAGTGGAATCCCTTGCCGCGTCTTCGGCACGCATATTATAAATATTCATTTTCGAAAAACCGAGTTTATCCACAACGACGGATAAAAACTCACATTTTTTCCCTACGCTTTCAAATAAATCAAACGCCAAATCGGGGCGGAGTATTTTTAAGGGAACGGAGGGAAAACCCGCTCCTGAACCGATTTCCGCAACGTGCACGTCTTTTTTGAAAAAATCTTCTCCCATCGCGCTGTCTAAAAAGTGTTTATATAAAATATCCTGCTCTTCAACAATCGCCGTAAGATTGTATTTTGCGTTATATTCCAATAAAAGCGCGCGAAAACAATCGAAAATCTCTTTTTTTTCCTGCGTAATACTTTGATAATATTTTTCCGTTAACATTTCCTTTTCCATAGCTATTTTATTATAACACGCCCTTAAAAAAATATCAATTCTTTTTACCCACTTTTTCAAAAGGTTTTCCACCGCTCTGTTTATACTTTATCAACCGTGTGGATAACTTTTGTGTATAACAACTATACTTTTAATATTTATACATATTTTTTTATAATTATTCATTTTTATTTTTAAAAGTCTTTTCATAGTTTACACAATTCCACAATTTCTCCACATAACTATCCACCTGAAAAAGTGAGCTTATCCACTCTCTAAAAAGTTCTTACTTTCCCTATAAAATAAAGTACTTAATTAAAAAATAAAGAGGTTGTCCACATTTACACAGCCCTCTACTAATACTACTTCTAAATAAAATTATTAAATAATAACAAACAAAGGAAAACAAAACAAGATTCAAAGAAAGGCGAAAAAAGAATAACTATAAAAATATAACTGAACTCTTGACAATTTAGATAAATTGTTTATAATAGTAAGTACAACTTATTTTTACGGAGTAAAAATGTACGAGAAACAGTTATTCATACAGACAGAAGAAAAAAAAATTAAAATTTGCGCCTTTACCGGGCATAGGGAATTAGGCGACTTTTTTTCAAAGCGTAAACTTAAAAAAGAGATAGAATCTTTAATAAAAAAAGGTGTAGAAATCTTTTTAAACGGTATGGCGGTTGGATTTGATTTATTAGCCGCCGAAACGGTTCTTTCCTTAAAGAAAAAGTATCCATTTATTCAACTTGTAGCTTGTATTCCCTGTTATAACCAAGAAAAAAATTATCAAAAAAAAGATAAAAAACGATATATGGATATTTATAAAAAATTAGACGAATACGTGATGACGAGCGACGTCTATTATAAAGGTTGTATGCTGACGAGAGATAGGTATATGGCGGACAGAGCAGACGTTCTTTTGGCGTACTGTATAAAAGAAACGGGCGGAGCTGCATACACCGTAAAGTATTTTACGAAAAAATATCCCGAAAAGGAAGTTATTTTTCTATAAAATAAGGCAAAAATAAAGAAAAATAAAGTTTTTCATTTTTTTTGGTTTTCTAAAAAGAGAAAAGTATAAAAAATATTGAGATAAAATAAGGAAAATTAAAGGAAATAACGCTTTTTACTTGCAAAAAAAAGACAAATATGGTAAAATAGATAAAATAGGAAAAAGGGATTTTTTATAAAAAATCCCACTTAAAAATACATACTCTTTTAAGAAAAATTGATGGAGGAAACATTATGAAATTCGTATGCAACGGTATGACGCTTTCCGAAGCGGCTTTTACGGTAAGCAAGGCTTGTGCAGCAAAGACGACGACGCCCGTGCTCGAATGTATAAAAATGGAAGCGAAAAACGATACGTTGACGCTAACCGCGTACGACGGCGAGATTTCGATTGAAAAGAAAATCAACGCAGAAATCATTGAAGAAGGCGAAATCTGTGTCAACGGTAAGTTCTTTTCCGATTTTGTAGGTAAGATTTCTTATACCGAAGTCGTAATGTACGTGGAAGAAGGAAAGTTCTATATTCAATACGGAGAAAGCGAATCGTTTATGCAATCGCTCCCTGCCGAGGACTTCCCTATTTTTAACGGCGCGACGATAGCGGAAGAAAATTATTTCGAAGTGAAAGAATCCGATTTGAAAGACTTAATTTCCAAAGTCGTATTCTGCGCGGCTACCGACGAAAGCAGACCGATTTTGAAAGGCTGTCTTTTAGAAGCGAAAGACGGAAGATTGACGGCTACGGCGCTTGATGGGTTC
>JAZRBK010000221.1:0-1183 GCA_045635025.1 Candidatus Scatosoma sp. | reverse complement strand
GTATACGAGGGGTATTCTGCGCTCGCAAACGAGTATCCCGAGCGGATTGCACGCGTGGACGGCGAAAAAACCCCTAACGAGATTTTCGAAAACGTGCTCGCGCTATTGAAAGAGAAAAACTGTTTATAAAAAGGTGTAATCAATGGGTTTTTTAGAGGTGTTTTTGCTCGGTATCGCGCTCGCGATGGACGCGTGTGCGGTGGCGATGATTTGCGGAATGACGGAGAAAGGAATACGCGTAAAACGCGCCTTGGTTATCGGTGGGTTTTTCGGGTTCTTCCAATTCCTAATGCCGCTTATCGGATATTTTATAACCGGCTTGATTGCGAATGCGTTTTTGGACGTGTTTGAAAAGGTTTCCGCGTGGGTGTCGTTTGGTTTGCTCGTGTTCTTGGGCGGAAAAATGCTCTTTGAAAGCATAATAGAGCTTTTGGAAAAACGCAAAAACGGCGGCGTATGCAAGACGGGGGAAAAGCTCACGCTCGGCAAACTCACGCTGCAAGCGGTGGCGACGTCTATCGACGCGCTCGCGGTGGGTGTGCCGTTACAGTCGGCGGCGTTAAGCGCGCAAGGACTTTTTCTCGGTGTTTGGGGAGCAACGCTCATCATCGGCGGGATAACCTTTTTGCTCGGCGTGGCGGCGGTGTATATCGGCAAAGCGATTGGCTGCAAACTCGCGGATAAGGCGGGATTGCTCGGCGGCGCGGTGCTCATCGGGATAGGGATAAAACTCCTTATCGAAGGGCTTATGTAAGCAACACGTTCCGTAAAAAGGCAATATAAGGGCTTGCGGAAAGATTTCGCGCTCGCGAAAAAGGCGTTAGCCGAAAAGAAAATACGCGTTCGTGATAACCGTGTGAGAATACGGTTAAATCTTGCCAAATCTTGGAAACGGTTACGAAAACGCTTGTAAAAGCCGCTTCGTTATGGTAAAATAAATCTGCTTTTCCGTTTACTTATCCCCAGAATCGGGTATAATTAAGTATTGCGGGAGTATTGTATTAAAGGAGAATTACTTTGAATAAGAAAACAAAGACAATTGTTTGGGTGGTCGTGTCCGTTTTGGCGGTTTTCCTGCTCTTCATTTTGCTTTCCGACGTGATTAGCGGTGGCAAGGAAATCGGTTATACGGAGTTTAAAGTCGGAGGCCAAGCGGTCTTAGGAAGACAAGGATTTGGTTCAA